>JBOHSV010000479.1:0-1863 GCA_050921735.1 Gemmatimonadales bacterium
CGCGCCGTGCTCTCCGGCCCACCGGGCCGCGTGCTCCCCCGCGCGCTTGCCGAACACCAGCAGGTCCGACAGCGAATTGCCGCCCAGCCGGTTGGCGCCGTGGAGCCCGGCCGCGCACTCCCCCGCCGCGAACAGGCCGGGCACGGCCGACATCTGCGTCTCGGCGTCCACCCGGATGCCGCCCATCAGGTAGTGGGTCGTGGGACCCACCTCCATCGGCTCGCTCGTGATGTCGATATCGGCCAGCTGCTTGAACTGGTGGTACATGCTCGGCAGCTTGCGCTTGATGTGCTCCTCGGCGCTGGGGAGGCGCTGGCGGATCCACGAGATGTCGAGGTACACCCCGCTGTGCGGGCTGCCGCGCCCCTCCTTGATCTCCCGCATGATGCAGCGCGCCACGTGGTCGCGGGTGAGCAGCTCCGGGGGCCGGCGCGCGTTCTTGTCGCCCTGCGTGTAGCGCCACCCCTCTTCCTCGTCGTCCGCGGTCTGGTCGCGGTAGAGCGGCGGGATGTCGTCGAACATGAAGCGGCGACCCCGGCTGTTCAGCAGGATGCCGCCTTCGCCGCGCACACCCTCGGTCACCAGGATCCCCCGCACACTCGGCGGCCAGACCATGCCCGTGGGGTGGAACTGGACGAACTCCATGCCCATGAGCTCGGCCCCCGCCTCGTAGGCCAGCGCGATCCCGTCTCCCGTGTATTCCCAGCTGTTGCTCGTGATACGGTAGGCGCGGCCGATACCACCCGTCGCCAGCACCACCGCCTTCGCGTGGAACACGAGAAACCGGCCGCGCTCCCGCTCGTACGCGAAGGCGCCCACCACGCGGCCCCCATCGGTCAACAGCGTGACGACGGTGCATTCCATGTGCACCGCCATGCCTTGATGGACGCCGTGATCCTGGAGCGCGCGGATCATCTCGAGACCGGTCCGGTCGCCCACGTGCGCCAGCCTGGGGTAGGCGTGACCGCCGAAATTGCGCTGGAGGATGCGACCGTCGGGCGTGCGGTCGAACAGCGCGCCCCAGGCCTCGAGCTCCCGCACCCGGTCGGGCGCTTCCTTCGCGTGCAGCTCGGCCATGCGCCAGTCGTTGAGGTATTGCCCGCCCCGCATGGTGTCGGCGAAATGCACCTTCCAGTTGTCGCGCTCGTCCACGTTGGCGAGCGCGGCCGCGACCCCGCCCTCCGCCATGACCGTGTGGGCCTTCCCGAGGAGTGACTTCGTGACCACGCCCACCGAGGCGCCCAGCGCCGAGGCTTCGATGGCGGCGCGCAGCCCGGCGCCGCCCGCTCCCACCACCAGCACGTCGTACTCGTGGGTCGGGTACTCCGGCATCAGAAGATTCTCCAGTCGCTCCAGATGCCCATCGAGCAGAGCCGCACGAACAGGTCCGAGAACGCCACGGACGTCAGGCTGAGCCACGCCCACAGCATGTGGCGCCGGTTGAGACAGCTCACGCAGTGGTACGCCGTCCGGCGCACGGGCCGGCCCGCCATCCGGTCCAGGGCTCCCCCCACGAGGTGGCGCAGGGAATGGCACCCGAGCGTGTAGCCACCCAGCAGGACGACGTTGGCCAGGAGCACGAGCGTCCCGAGTCCCACCCCGAACGTCACGCGACCGGTGACCGGGTCGGTGAACCACAGCGCTTTCCACACGTCGTACGACAGGAACACGATGAAGAACAAGGCGAGATAGAGGAAATGGCGGTGCGCGTTCTGGAGGACGAGCGGGAAGGCGGTCTCACCCACGTATGTCGAGCGCGGCTCGCCGACCGTGCAGGACGGCGGGTCGGCCCAGAACGCCTTGTAATACGCACCGCGGTAGTAGTAGCAGGTCAGCCGGAAGCCGCCCGGCGCCCACAGGATG
>JBOHSV010000480.1:0-1857 GCA_050921735.1 Gemmatimonadales bacterium
GGCCAGGAGCGCCGCCTGGCGCTCCAATCGGCCGCCGAGCAGGTGCACGCGGCCCTGGCCCTGCTCACGCGCGCCGTCGAGGCGGGCTCGCTGGAGGACGAGCAGCGCCGGCTGCTCGACGCCGCGATGCTGCGATTGCGCTTCGCGATCGACCGGCTGGGGGGCTCCGAGGACTAGCGGGGCTTCCGCTCCGCCGCCTGCCAATCCCCCCGCCGCAGCGGAATGCGCAGTCCGTCGGTCTCCCGCAGGCGCGTCCACAGGCGGTCGTGCATCGCCCGCACCGTGTCGGCGTAGGCCGGCACGTCGATCAGGTTCACGCGCTCTTCGGGATCGGCGGCGAGGTCGTACAGCTCGTTCCGGTCCCACACCCCGTGGTACAGGATGTACTTGAAGCGGTCGCCCCGCAGCGCGAGCGTGGTGGGCGTGTGGGGAAAGGCGTACTCCCAGTAATACTCGTACAGCAGCTCCCCGGCCGCGCCACCCCCTGCACCACCGGTGAGCGCCGCGAGCACCGAGCGCCCGTCCATCGGCCCGGGGGCTAGGACGCCCGCCAGCTCGAGGATCGTGGGCGCGATGTCGATGTTTCGTACCATCTCGCTCACCACCGTCCCCGGCTGGATCCACCCCGGCGCGTACGCCAGCATCGGGATCCGGATGGACTCCTCGTAGGCGTGGCGCTTGTCGATCAGGCCGTGCTCGCCGAGCAGAAACCCGTTGTCGCCCATGTACAGCACCAGCGTGCCACCGGCGAGCCCCGACTGATCCAGGTAGTCGAGCACGCGCCCCACGCTTTCGTCGAGCGCGAGCAGGGTTTCCGCGTAGCGACGATAGAACTCGTCGAACTCCATCTGGCCGTGGTACATGTAGTCGACGCCGTGCCAGCTGTTGCGTTGGGCGCGTACCCAGTCGGGCTTCCCCCGGTAGTTCGCGTCCGTGTTCGCCATGGTGGCGGGATAGGGAATGGGGGCGGTGGCGTAGCGCCCGCGATGGCGCGGCGCCGGGATGAACTCGGCGTGCACGGCCTTGCTCGACAGCACGAGGAAGAAGGAGCGGCCACCGCGCTCCCCGCGCCGCTGCCGCAACCACTCGATGGCGTAGTCGGTCAGGATGTCCGTGGTGTACCCGCGGCCCTCCACACGCTCGCCGTCCACGTTGAGCACGGGATCGACGTACACCCCCTGCCCGCGGAAGCTCACCCAGCGGTCGAAGCCGGGTCTGGGCCGGTCGTCGTCCTCGCCCATGTGCCACTTGCCGACGTAGGCCGTGCGGTACCCCGCCCGCTGGAGCAGCTCGGGAAAGAACACGGTGCCCGGCGGGACGGGGCTCGTATTGTCCACCACGCCGTGGCGGTGGGCGTAGCGGCCCGTGAGGATCGAGGCCCGGCTGGGCGAGCAGAGCGATGTGGTGACGAAGGCGTTGCGGATGTGCGCGCCGCCCGCCGCCATGCGGTCGAGCGCCGGCGTCTCGAGCCACGCCGGCGCCTGCTCCATGAATCCCATGAAGTCGTAGCGGTGGTCGTCGCTCAGGATCAGGACGACGTCGCGGGGCGCCGCCTGTTGGGCGGCGAGCAGCAGCAGCAACGCGGAAAACACGGCGACTCCTCTCGACGGTCCGAACGGGGAGATAACGCCGAGGCGCGGCGACGGCTACCGCGCCGCCCAGCCCGGGGCCCGGTGATCCCCGTCACACGCGGGCGCCCGCGATGGTCCGACCTTTGAAGCAGGAGGTGCCTCATGATCGGAACGCAATGGGCCCGGCTGCGCACCGAGGCGTCCGTCCCGCTGCGGCGCGGCGCGTGGTACCGCGTCCTGCGGCTGACGGCGACCGACGCCGTGCTCGACGTCCATCAACGCACCG
>JBOHSV010000481.1:0-2325 GCA_050921735.1 Gemmatimonadales bacterium
GACCGTGGACAAGGCGGCGATGGCCGCCGCGTTGCGCCGCATGAGCGTCGTGGCCAGCGACCAGACGCACCGCATCCGGCTCGCGTTCGCCGGCGGGACCGTCAAGTTCTCGGTGCAGACGCCGGACCTGGGTGAAGCGCAGGACGAGCTCGCGGTGACGTACGAGGGGGAGCCGCTGGAGATCGGCTTCAACGCCACGTATCTGCTCGAGATCCTGAAGTACATGCCCACCGACGAGATCCGCATGACGTTCAAGGCCCCCGAGCGGGCGGCCACGCTCGAGCCGGTGGGGTGGGACGATCCGGCCAGCTACATGGCGCTAGTCATGCCGCTCAGACTGGTAGACTAGACGTACAGACGCACAGACGCAGAGCGGCGAATAGGTGGTGGGGTCCAGGCTGAAACTGTGCACCAACTCCTGGACCCCGCTGTGCGTGTGTACGTCTGTGCGTCTTGTCTGGAGTATCCGTGATCACTCTCGAGTCCACATAGTGCGATTCAAGCGCCGGCGGGATGACGACCGGCGGCGGCTCGATCCTGATCTCCGGCAGGTCGCGCAGCAGGTCGGACGGTGGAATGACGACGTCGGCGCCGTAGTGGCGCGCGAGGATCAGGGCCCGGCGCTGCGCCATGCGCTCCGGCCGGTAGGTGGGGTTCGACGTCCGCGGGTGTGGCAGCGTGGCGGCGAGCGACGCCGCCTCCCACAGGCCAAGGCGGTCGGGCGGCACGCCGAAGTACTCCCGGCTGGCGCGATCCGCCCCCCAGATCCCCGGTCCCCACTCGGCGACGTTCAGGTAGAGCTCCAGGATCCGGTCCTTCGACAGCGCGAGCTCGAGCCGCAGCGCCGTGGCGGCCTCCTTGAGCTTGCGCAGCGGGGAGCGCGAGGGCGACAGGTACAGGTTCTTGGCGAGCTGCTGCGTGATGGTGCTGGCGCCCCGGATCCGGTCGCGCCCGCGCCACACGCCCCGGACGGTTTCCCAGACGCCGGCATCGGGGGGCACGCCGGCGGCGTGTTTCAGCTCAGCGAGGTCCACGCCGCAGTGCGAGCGGAAGCGGGAGTCCTCGGCGAGGATCACCATGCGCTGGAGGTGAGCCGAGATGTCGGCCAGCGGGGTGGGGTGATAGCGCGGTTCGGCCGTCCGCGTCCACGCCATCATCGCCGTCTCGCGGGGCCAGTGGTCCCGCCACCACACCGGGGGCGGCCACGCGGCGGCGAGCCACACACCGGCGGCGAGCGCGAGCCCTAGCGCCACCCGCCGCCCGTTTCTAGCTTTGCCGT
This sequence comes from Gemmatimonadales bacterium, assembly GCA_050921735.1. Lineage (GTDB taxonomy): Bacteria > Gemmatimonadota > Gemmatimonadetes > Gemmatimonadales > GWC2-71-9 > DATLXT01. Next base: position 1,280 of record JBOHSV010000481.1, read on the forward strand.
CCGCCATGACTTCCAGTCACGCCCAACTCCGCAAGCGCCTGCAGGCGGCGCTGGGCGACGAATTTACCGTCGGGGCGCTGCTGGGCGAGGGCGGCTTCGCCGTCGTGTTCCGGGCGCGGGACAACGCGCTCAACCGCGACGTGGCGGTGAAGGTCGTCGACCTCAAGCTGGCGCCCTCGCCCACCCTGGCGCAGCGCTTCATTCGCGAAGCGCAGACCGTGGCGCGGCTCGAGCACGCCAACATCGTGCCGATCCACAAGGTGGGTGGTCGGGGCGAAGTGCTGTACCTGATCATGCGCTTCGTCGACGGGCCCTCGCTGCGCGCGCTGCTCGAGCGCCAGGGCGCCCTCTCGATTCCCGACGCCGCGCGCATCGCGCGGCAGGTGGCCGACGCCCTCGCGTACGCCCATCGCCAGGGGCTGGTCCATCGCGACATCAAGCCCGACAACATCCTGCTCGATCGGACCGGCCACGTGCTGGTGACGGACTTCGGCATCGCGAAGGCGGCCGCCGAGGCGGCCCAGAGCACCACCGGCCAGCCGCTCACCACGGAAGGGATGATCCTCGGCACCCCCCACTATATGAGCCCGGAGCAGGCCGCCGGCGAGACGCTGGACCAGCGCTCCGACATCTATTCTCTGGGCGTCGTGCTGTACCACATGCTCGCGGGCCAGCCGCCGTTCGACGCGGAGTCGGCCCAGGCCATTCTCGCCAAGCAGCTCACCGCCGAGCCGACGCCGATCCAGGAGGTCCGCAGGGAGGTCCCCGAGCCGCTCGCATCCGTGCTCGAGCGGATGCTGGTGAAGAGCCCGGCGAGGCGCTTCGCGACGGCGGCCGAGGTGAGCCGCGCGCTGGTCGGGGCGCTGCCCACGGCGGCGCACGACCGCGTGAAGGGGTCGGTGGGACGGCGGGTGAAGCGATCGCTGCTGCGCCTCGTGGCTGCCGGATGCCTGGTGGCCGTGGCGTTCCTCGCCGGAGGTGCCGTCGTCGGCCTCACCCTGCTCAGCGACTCGCCGTCCATCGCCGTCCGGGGGCCGGACGTCCCC
>JBOHSV010000482.1:0-7464 GCA_050921735.1 Gemmatimonadales bacterium
CTGCTCGCCTGGCCGCTGTCCTCCGCGCTGGCCCGCCCGCTGGCGCGGCTATCGGTGGCCGCGCGCCGCATGGCGGCGGGGCAGGAGCCCGTGTTCCCCGACTCCCGCGTGCCGGAGATCGCGGACCACGCGCTGGCCCTGCGCGCGATGGCCGCCCAGCTGGGAGAGCGCTTCGAGGCGCTACGCCGCGAGCGCGGCGAGGCCCGCACCCTGGTGGATACGCTGTCGGATGGCGTGCTCGCCGCGGGCCCGGACGGCACCATTCTCGCCGCCAACGCGACCGCCCGGTGGCTGCTGGGGTTCGCCGACGACGACGTGCTGCCGCCGCTGGCCGAGTTGTTCCACGACAAGCCGGCGCGCGACCTGGTCCGGGACGTGCTGGCGGGCCGCGAGGTGAACGAGGCGCCGCTCCAGATGGGCGACCGCGAGGTCCTCGTCACCGCGCGACCGCTGCCTGCGGGGGGCGTGACGCTCGTGCTGCGGGACGTCACGGCGCTGCGGCGCTTGGAGTCGGTGCGTCGCGACTTCGTGGCCAACGTCTCGCACGAGCTCAAGACGCCGCTGACGTCCATCGCGGGATACGCCGAGACGCTCGCCGCCGAGCCGCGACTCGACGCGCAGGCCCGGACGTTCGCCGGGACCATTCTCGAGAACGCCCGCCGCATGCAGCGGCTGGTCGACGAGCTGCTCGACCTCTCCCGGGTCGAGTCCGGCGCGTGGCGCCCGGAGCGGCGCGTCGTCGAGCTCGAGCCGGCGGTGCGCGAGGTGTGGAGCGGGCTCGCCGAACGGGCGGCGGCGGCCGGCGTGCGCTTCGAGACCGCCATCGCGCCGGCCGCGCACGCCGTGGCCGTCGATCCCGAGGCCCTTCGTCAGATCCTGAGTAACCTGCTGGACAACGCGGTGCGGCACACCCCTGCGGGCGGCCGGATCGAGGTGTCGGCCGACATCACACACAGCGGCGTGACCATCGCCGTGCGCGACACCGGCGCCGGCATTCCCGCCGAGCATCTGCCACGGATCTTCGAGCGGTTCTACCGGGTTGACCCCGGCCGCTCCCGCGACCACGGGGGCACCGGGCTGGGGCTCGCGATCGTGAAACACCTGGTCGAGGCCCATGGGGGGCGTGTGGAGGCCGAGAGCGCGGTAGGCCGGGGGACGGCAATCCGGATGACGTTCCCCATCTAAGCACGTTTCCCGTTGCACGTGGCCCGTTACACTCCCGAGACCCACCCGTCATTCTCGCTTGACGCGACGACGCGACCATCCCGATGTGCGGATCGCGCTCGTGACGGACACCTATGCGCCCCAGGTGAACGGGGTCACGACGGTGTGCCGGCGCGTCGTGCGCGTCGTCCGGGCCGCCGGGCATGCCGCCGTCGTGGTCGCGCCCGCCTATCCGGGCGCACCCGCTGAGCCGGACGGGGACGAGCTCCGGATCCCCTCGGTGCCGTTCCCCCCGTACCCTCAGATCCGCCTCTCGCTGCCCAGGCATCGCACCGTACGTGGCTTTCTCGACGCCTTCAGGCCCGACCTGGTGCACGTCGCGACCGAGGGCCCGCTCGGAGCACTGGGTCGGGGCTATGCCCTGCGGCGCCGCGTGCCACTCGTGACGTCGTTCCACACCCACTTCGCCCAGTATTTCCGCTACTACGGCGCCGGGGTGTTGAGCCCGGTGGTCTGGCGCTGGCTCATCCGGTTCCACGAGCCGGCGCGGCTCACCCACACGCCCGGCGAAGCGGTGCGCGACGAGCTCGCCGCGCGGGGCATCCAGCACGCCGTGGTCTGGGGGCGCGGCGTGGACACCGATCATTTTCGCCCCGAGCGGCGCAGCCCTGGCTGGCGTCGCTGGCTCGCGGGCGGCGAGGACTCGGTCATCGTCCTCCATGTGGGACGGCTCGCCCGGGAGAAGAATCTGGGCACGCTGGCCACGGCATTCCTGGACGCCCACGCTCGACTGGGGCAGCGGGCCACCTTCGCGATCGCCGGCGAGGGGCCGGGTCGCCGGCAGCTGATGGCGCGGCTGCCGTTCGCGCGGCAGCTCGGCTTCCTCGACCCGGCCGCCCTCGCGACTCTCTACGCGAGCGCCGACCTCTGTGTCCTCCCCTCGTTCACCGAGACCTGCGGGCTGATCGCGCTCGAGGCGATGGCATCCGGCCTCCCGGTCGTGGCCGCCGACGCGGGCGGATTGCGCGAGAGCGTGCGGCACGGCCACAACGGCCTCCTCGTGCCGCCGCGGGACGCCGCCGCGTTCGCTGCCGCCACGGTGGAGTTGGCGATCGACCCGGCGCGACGGCTCGATTGTCGAGATGGACGGCCAGTACAAGATCATCGGGATCCTCGCCGACTGGCGGCGGGAGGGGACGACGCCCGGCTCCGTTGCACGGCGGATGTCCGGGTGGCGAGTAGCCGAGGCCCGTACTGCTCGGCTATCTCGTTACAGGCCTGTTACACTTCCGCGGTGTGCGCGTGATGGCGCCCGACGAGCCTTGGAGCGAAATGCATCGCTGTTCGACAATTCACCCTTGGTCTTGGGGAGTTCACCGTGCACACAAGGTCGCTGGTCCCCACCCTCGTGGTGGCGGCGACTGTCGGCGTCCTCGCCATCCCCGCATTCGCGCAGGCTCCCGCCGTTCGCGTTGCCGGACGCGCCCAGGTCCAGTACCGCCTTGCCGGCGGCGACTCGACCGCGGATTTCAACGACGGAGCCGTGAACAACGGCTTCGAGGTTCGGCGGCTGCGCATCGACGCGAGCGTGCGATTCGGCGACAACATGTCGCTGTACATCCAGCCGAGCTTCGAGATGGGCTCTCTGCGCATGCGCGATGCGTGGCTGCGCGTCGGCCTCACGCCCCAGATCAGCCTCACGCTGGGCCAGGAGAAGTCGCCGTTCCAGCGCTACGAGCTGAACAGCTCGAACAGCCTCCCGTCGATCGAGCGCGGTGTGCGCATTCTCGGTCTCTCAGGGCGTGAAGCGCTCAACGACCTGCTGGTGAACAACGGCTACGGGTCGCACGACCTGGGGGCGTTCCTCGACTACGCGGCCCCGGGGGGCCGCTACGCCGTCAAGGCCGGCGTGTCCAACGGCTCGCGCGAAAGCGCGACCGACGTGAACAACGCCAAGAGCTTCTTCGGGCGGGCCACGGCGGTACTCATGACCAACGCCGACGGTCAGCCCAGGCTCCAGGCCGGCGTATCGTTCGCCGCGCGCGACCGCGCAATCTGCGATCCCACGTCGACGTGCACCGGCAGCGGCGCTGACCCCGACTACTTCCCGGATTCGTCCAAGACGACCACGGCCGTCGGTGTCGACCTGGAGTGGGGCGGGTATCGGCCGGGCTGGCACGTGATCGCCGACTTCGCCACGGGCGACAACGTGCCACGCGCGCGGCGCGTGACCTCAGGCCGCAACGTGGCCAACCTGCTGAACAGCGCCGACTCCAACGTCGTGACGTTCTGGGGCGTTCACGTCGTGACCGCGTACCGGCTCAACACACGCGGCCCGGAAACGCGCCTGGTCAAGACCCTCGAGCCGGCCCTGCGCGTGGACTACACTGACCCCAACACCCACGCGGACGACGATGAGGGCCTGCTGATCACGCCCGTGCTGAACGTGTACTTCGCCAGCACGGTGGTGCTGCGGGCGGGGCTCGACTTCTACCGGTACAAGGACGCCGCCGGCGAGAGCCGCTCCGCGCGAGAGCTCAAAGTATCCTGGCAAGCCAATTTCTAAGGAGGTTGCGGTGCATCGGTCCATCCTCACGCTCCTGCTGGTCGCCACGCTTCCGGCGTCGCTCGCCTGCCAGGTGCGGCTCAACGGCGCGGGGGCCACCTTTCCCTACATCATCTACTCGAACTGGATCACGACCTACAACCGGCAGACCTCAGGCGTCCAGCTCAACTACCAATCCATCGGCTCGGGCGGCGGCATCCGCCAGTTCTCTGAGAACACCGTGGATTTTGGCGCGTCGGATGCGCCGATGACCGATTCCGCCATCGCGGCGATCAGCGGGAACGTGCTCCACATCCCGACCGTGCTCGGCGCCGTCGTGCCGGCGTACAACCTCCCCGGGTTCAGCGGCACCGTCCGCTTCACGCCCGACATCCTGGCCGATATCTTCCTGGGCAAGGTGACCAGGTGGAACGACCCGCGGCTCGCCGCGGTCAATCCGGGGCTCCGGCTGCCGAGCCAGGACATCCTCGTCGTGCATCGGTCGGATGGGTCCGGAACGACGTATGTCTGGGTCGACTATCTCACGAAGGTGAGCCCGGAATGGGCACAGAAAGTCGGACGGGGCACGTCCGTCCGCTGGCCGGTGGGTCTGGGCGGGCGCGGTAACGAGGGTGTGGCCGCCACCATCCGCCAAACCCCCGGGGCCCTGGGATACGTCGAGCTGGGCTACGCCGAGCAGACGCGCATGGCGGCGGGACAGGTCCGCAACCGGGCCGGGAACTTCGTCACGCCGAGCGCCGAGACGGTCACGGCCGCCGCGGCGGGCGCCATGGCCGAGATGGGTCCGAACACCGACTTCCGGGTCTCGATCACCAACCCGGGTGGCGCCACTGCCTTCCCGATCTCGAGCTTCACGTGGCTCCTGGTCCGCAAGGAGTACCCTGATGCCGCCAAGGCGCGCGCGCTGGTGACGTTCATCTGGTGGGCGCTCACCGAGGGCCAGGCGCGGGCGCCGAGCCTGGGCTATGCGCCCCTCCCCAAGGAGATGCTCCCCTGGATCCAGGCGCGCCTCAAGACCGTGACGGCCGGGGGCCGGCCGGTGTGGAGCGGACCCGCGACGCGGTGACGGCCGGAGCCGGGGGGGAAAGCGTCCAGGAGGCGCTGCACCGCAAGGAGCGGGGCGACCGGGTGTACCGCGGGCTGCTGACCGCGCTCGCGGTCGTCCTGCCGCTCCTGCTCCTCACCATCGTCGTTGAGCTGTTCACGAACGCCCAGGCGTCCCTCGGGCGTTTCGGCTGGAAGTTCCTCTGGACGTCGGTGTGGGACCCGGTGGCCGAGGTGTACGGCGCGGCCCCGATGATTTTTGGCACCCTGGCCTCGTCGCTCATCGCCCTGCTGATCGCCGTGCCGCTGTCCCTGGGCGTCGCGATCTTCCTCACGGAGTTCGCGCCCCGGCGCGTGCGCCAGCCGGTGGCGTTCCTGGTCGAGCTGCTCGCCGCCATCCCCAGCGTGGTGTACGGGCTGTGGGGGATTTTCGTGTTGATCCCCTTCCTGCGTGCGGTGGTCGTCCCGCCGCTCAAGAGCGTGCTGGGCTGGACGCCGTTCTTCGACGGGGTGTTCTACGGCAATTCGCTGCTCGCGGGCGGCGTCATTCTCGCGATCATGATCGTGCCCTACATCGCGGCGGTGTCGCGCGAGGTCCTGCTGGCGGTGCCGGCGACCCAGCGCGAGGCGGCCATGGGGCTGGGCGCCACCCGGTGGGAGGCGGTATGGACCGCCGTGCTCCCCTACGGTCGCGCCGGCGTCATCGGCGCCGTGATGCTCGGCCTGGGGCGCGCGCTGGGTGAAACCATGGCCGTCACCATGGTGATCGGCAACCGGCACGACATCGGCGTCTCGGTGCTGCAACCGGCCTACACCATGGCGGCCGCGATCGCCAACGAGTTCACCGAGGCCACGACCGATCTGTACCTCTCGGCCCTGTTCGAGGTGGGCCTGATCCTGTTCGTGGTCACGGTGATCGTGAACGCCCTCGCGCGCCTGCTCGTGTGGCGCGTGGCGCGGGGCGCCGCGCTGGGGAGCCGCGCCCTGTGATCGGTCCGTCCCCCCGCGTCCGCCGCCGCTTGTGGAGCGGTCTCATGACCGTGACCGTGGCCGCGCTCTGCCTGCTCGCGGTCCTGCCGCTGCTCTTCATCTTCGGCGACCTCGTCGCCAAGGGCGCGTCCGCTCTCGACTGGCATTTCTTCACGCGCAACCCGGCGGCCGCGGGCGAGGCGGGCGGCGGCGTGGCGAACGCCATCGTCGGCACCGGGATCGTCGTTGGGCTGTCGGCCCTGATCGGGCTCCCGGTGGGCATCGGCGCGGGGATCTTCCTGGCGGAGTACGGGTCCGGGCGGCTGGGGTGGCTCGTGCGTTTCGTGGCCGATGTGATGAACGGCACCCCGTCCATCGTGGTCGGCATCTTCGCGTGGACCTGGATGGTCAAGCCGCTGGGCCACTTTTCGGCGCTCGCGGGCGCCGTGGCGCTCGCGATCCTCATGATTCCCATGATCGCGCGGACCACGGAAGAAATGGTGCGGCTCGTCCCGCACTCGCTTCGCGAGGCGGCGCTCGCGCTCGGCTACCCGCGCTGGCGGACCTCGCTCGCCGTCGTCGTCCGGACCGCGCTCGCCGGCATCGTCACGGGATGCCTCATCGGCGTGGCGCGGGTGGCCGGCGAGACCGCGCCGCTGCTGTTCACCGCGCTCGGCAACCTGAACTTCACCACGAACGTGCTCCAACCCATGCAGACGCTGTCGCTTCAGATCTACGTGTACGCCACGGGGCCGTTCGACGAATGGCACCGCCTGGCGTGGGCGGCGGCGCTAGTGCTCATGGGCCTCGTCTTGATCCTGGCCCTGCTGGCCCGCTGGGCCACCCGGCAACGCTATGGCGCACGCTGAGTCCGCTCCCCACGTCGCCACCGAGCGGCTCACGGCGCTGTTCGGCCGCCAGGCCGCGGTGAAGGAGGTCACCCTCGCGTTCCCCCGGCACACGGTCACGGCCGTCATCGGCCCGTCGGGGTGCGGCAAGAGCACGTTCCTGCGGTGCCTCAACCGCATGCACGAGCTGTCGGAGGGCGGCTGGGCCACCGGGAAGGTGTGGCTGGATGGCGTGGACATCTACGCCGGCGCGGTCAACGCGGTGGAGGTGCGGCGGCGCGTGGGGATGGTATTTCAGCGGCCCACCCCCTTCCCCACGATGTCGATCTACGACAACGTGGCGGCGGGCCTGAAGGTGAACGGGAAACCCCCGCGCGCCCGGCTCGACGAGATCGTGGAGCGCGCCCTCCGGCAGGCCGCGCTGTGGGATGAGGTGAAGGACCGGCTGCACACGAGCGCGCTCGCCCTCTCGGGCGGGCAGCAGCAGCGGCTGTGCATCGCGCGCGCCGTGGCACCCGGCCCCGACGTGCTGCTGCTCGACGAGCCCACGGCGTCGCTCGATCCCGCCGGCACCCTCAAAATCGAGGAGCTGCTGCACGAGCTCAAGCAGCACTACACGATCGGCATCGTGACGCACAACATGCAGCAGGCCGCGCGCGTGTCCGACTACACCGCGTTCTTCTACCTCGGCGAGCTGATCGAGGTGGGCCGCACGCAGGAGCTGTTCACGAAACCTGAGAAAGAGCAGACCGAAGCGTATATCACCGGGAGGTTCGGTTGACCGCGGCATCGGACGGCGTCGGAGTGCCTGCCGCGCGACGGCCGCCGAGCCCGGCGTGGCCGCCGGCCGAAGCGCGGCGCGCACTCCAAGAC
>JBOHSV010000483.1:0-3501 GCA_050921735.1 Gemmatimonadales bacterium
CGGGCGAGCGGGGTGCGGGTGCGGGCGGCGAGCTCCGTGATCCGGCGCTTGGCGGCGTCGGCCGCGTCGAGCCGCACCCCGGCCGCGGCGTAGCGCTCGCTCACGCGGGCTCCCCGTCGAGCTCGAAGTGCACGAGATCGCGGAAGGCGCGCACGCGGCCCCGCACCTCCGCCAGGGTGGCGCGCTCCAGCCGCTGGACGCCGAAGGCCTCGACCGCGAACGAGCCGAGCGCCGACCCGTACACCATGGCGCGGCGCAGGTTGTCGAAGCTCCGGTCGCGGCTGCGCGCGAGGTAGCCCATGAACCCGCCGGCGAACGCGTCGCCCGCGCCGGTGGGGTCGAACACGTCCTGGAGCGGGTACGCCGGCACCTTGAACGTGGTCTGCGGATCCACCAGCAGGGCGCCGTGCTCGCCCTGCTTGATGACGGCCATCTTGGGCCCACGCCCCAGGATCCAGTGCGCCGCGCGGTAGATGTTCCAGTCGCCCGACAGCTCGCGCGCCTCGGAGTCGTTCACCATCAGGATGTCGATGTGCCGGAGCAGCTCGAGCAGGACGTCGCGCTTGGACTGGATCCAGTAGTTCATGGTGTCGCACGCCACGAGCTCGGGGTGTCGCACCTGGTCCAGCACCGACAGCTGCAGCTCCGGATCGATGTTTCCCAGGAACACGAAGCGGGCGTCGCGGAACTGCGGGGGGATCTGGGGGCGGAACTCGGCGAACACGCCGAGCCGGGTCTCGAGCGTCTCGCGGCTCACGAGGTCGTACGAGTAGCGCGCCTTCCAGCGGAACGACTCCCCCGCCCGGCGCTCGACGCCCGCCAGGTCCACGCCGCGGGCGCCGAGCGTCTGGAGGTGGCCTTCCGGAAAGTCTCGGCCCACGACGCCCACCACCTGCACGGGATGGAGCACGACGCCCGCGAGGGAAAAGAATACCGCGGCGCCGCCCAGCGCGTCGGCGGTCTCGCCGAACGGCGTGTTGACGGAATCGAGCGCGATCGAGCCGACGACGAGCAGCGCCATGTCACATCCGGTCGGGAGCGTGAATGCCGAGCAGGGCGAGGCCGTTAGCCAGCACCTGCCGGACGGCCCGCGCGAGCACGAGGCGGGCGGCCTCTTCGCGCTCGCCCAGCACCCGGTACTTGTGATACCACGCGTGCGCCAGGCGCGCGAGCCCCTCGAGGTACCCGGTGATCCGGTGAGGCTCGAGCTGGTCGGCCGCCCGCCGCACGGTGGCCGGGAAGGCGGCCAGCTCCTTCAGCAAGTCGAGCTCCTCGGGCCGGGTCAGGCCATCGAGGTCCACGCCGTCGGCCGTCACGCTCTCGGGCTCGCGCCCCGCCACCCGAAAGATGCCGCTCATCCGGGCGTGCGCCATCTGGACGTAGAACACCGGGTTCTCCTCCGTCTGGCTCCGGGCCAGGTCCACGTCGAACACGAACTGGGCGTCGCCGCGGCGCATCAGAAAGAAATACCGCGCGGCGTCCACGCCGGTCTCCTGAAACAGCTCGCGCAGGGTGACGAATTCCCCCGTGCGCTTGGAGAACCGGACCTCCTCCCCGCCCCGCACGACGCGCACCAGCTGCACGATCTCGGCGTGGAAGAAATCGTCCGGCAGGCCGAGGGCCCGCAGGGCCGCCTGCATCCGCGCCACGTACCCGTGGTGGTCGGCCCCCCACAGATCGATGGCGCGGTCGAAGCCCCGGGCGCGCTTGTCCGCGTGATACGCGATATCGGGCACGAGGTAGGTGAAGCTGCCGTCGCGCTTCCGGAGCACCCGGTCCTTGTCGTCCCCGAAGGCCGTCGTCCGGAGCCACAAGGCGCCGTCCCGCTCGAACGTGTGGCCCCGCTCGGCGAGCCGCGCGAGCAGGGGCTCGATGGCGCCCCGCTCGTACAGGGCCGACTCGTGAAACACGACATCAAACCGCGCCCGGAACTCGCGCAGGTCTTCGTGCTGCTCGGCCCGCTGCGACAGCACCGCGATGGTGCGGCAGCGCCGCACGCCCTCCGGAGCGGGAAGGTCGGCGAAGCCCTGGCCCTCGCGCGCCAGCACCGCCTCGGCCAGCTCCGCGAGGTAGTCGCCGTGATAACCGCCGTCGGGGGTCGTGGCCGGTCGGCCTACCCGCTGCTGCACCCGGGCCCAAAGGCTCTGGGCCAGCTTGTCGATCTGCGCGCCCCCGTCGTTCACGTAGAACTCGCGGGTCACCGCGTGCCCGGTCCACTGGAGCAGCGCCGCGATCGCGTCCCCGAGCGCGGCGCCGCGCCCATGCCCCACGTGCAGCGGCCCCGTGGGGTTGGCCGACACGAATTCGACGTTGATGTTGAGCGGCCGCGCCGCGGGCGACCGGCCGTACGCCGCCCCGGCGGTGAGGACGGCGGGCAGCACCGCCGCGAGCTGCTGCTCGGCGAGGAAGAAGTTGATGAATCCGGGGCCCGCGATCTCGACCTTGCGGGCCACGTCCGGCGGCAGGTCGAGCGCGGCGACGATCCGGTTCGCCACGTCGCGGGGCCGGGTCTCGAGGGCCTTCGCGATGGTCAGCGCCAGATTGGTGGCGAGATCCCCGTGGGCCGGATCGCGCGGCCGCTCGAGCTGCACGTCGGCACCGGGCGCGCCAAGCCGCTCCGCGGCCCGGACCAGCGCGGCGCGGATCACCTCGGGCGCGTTCACTTGTCGGTGTTGGAGGAGTCTTTCTTCGGCTGCTTGGGCGTTTCGGCCGGCTTGGCCTCACTCTCCGAGGACTTCTTGGCTTCGCCGGCGCGCTTGTAGTCGGTGATGTAAAAGCCGGAGCCCTTGAACACGAGCCCCGCCCCTCCCGAGATCATCCGCACCGCCTGTTTCCCGCACTGCGGGCACTTGATGCGGCGCTTGTCGGTGATGGTCGGGTAGAACTTCTCGAACACGTGCCCGGCGGGGCATTTGAACTCGTAGGTGGGCATCTCGCAACAACTTAGCTGGCTGGGGTAGCGGGGTCAAGCTCATGCGTAGCGCCGGCATCACGCCGTGCCGCTCAACCGGTACCCGACCCCGAAACACGCCAAGGCGATCGCGATAATGCCGATGACCCCAAGCGCGAAGACCGGGGCGAGGCGGCGGTCGAGCTCGGGAATGCCCTCGCGAGGATACGGACGCACGAACACCGCGTAAGCCACGCAGGCCAGGCGCACTCCAGCATAGACCAGCGCCCACGTGGGCCGCAGGGGTACGACACGGTCCAGCGCCACCTCCGGGACGTGGAGCGTGCGGCCCGGCATCAACGAGGCAATGACGATGTACCAGGGGACCAGCGAAACGAGCACGACCATAGCGAGGCTCACCGGGTAGGGTCGGGTGAGCGACTGCACGACCATGTTCCATCTGAAGGGGACGATCGCGCGCTCACCCCTTCCCGTACACCCCCCACACCCCCCGCAACACATCCGAGATCTCCCCCACCGTCGCCCTCGCCCGGACGCACGTCAAGATCTCCGTCATCAGTGGCGCATCGGGCCGCCGCGCGGCCCCGCCC
>JBOHSV010000484.1:0-4504 GCA_050921735.1 Gemmatimonadales bacterium
GCCGCGTGCGCGCCGTGGACGCGTTCGGTCACGTCGCGCGCGAGCGCGCGCTGGGCCTCGCGCGCGGCGGGCGCCGTGCGGTGCCGGGTCGCGTGCTCGCGGATCTCGTCGCGCCCCAGCAGCGTGAACAGCTTGAGGTAGGCCTCGACATCCCGATCGTCGGTGTTGATCCAGAACTGGTAGAACCGGTACGGCGACGTCAGGGCGGGATCGAGCCACAGGGTGCCGCCCTCGGTCTTGCCGAACTTCTTCCCCGCGGCCGTCGTGACGAGCGGGGCCACGAGGCCGTGCGCCTCGCCGTTCTCCACCCGCCGGATCAGGTCCACGCCGGCCGTGACGTTGCCCCACTGGTCGCTGCCGCCCACCTGTACGGTGCACCGCTGGGTGCGGTACAGGTGCAGGAAATCGTACGCCTGGAGCAACATGTAGCTGAACTCGGTGTAGGAGATCCCGGCGTCCAGCCGGGCCTGCACCGATTCCTTTTGGAGCATGACGTTGACCGTGAAATGCTTCCCGACGTCGCGCAGGAAGTCGATCAGGCTCGCGGTGCCGAGCCACTTGGCGTTGTCGAGCAGGAGGGCGGCGGTCTTGCCGGGCCCGAACTCCAGCAGCCGCGCCATCTGGTCGCGCTGGCGCTGGAGGTGCTCGGTGATCTGGGCGCGCGAGAGCAGGGGGCGCTCGGCGCTCTTGCCCGAGGGATCGCCGATCAGCCCCGTGCCGCCACCCATCAGCACGATCGGACGGTGCCCGCCGAGCTGGAGGTGCCGCAGCAGCATCAGCGGCATCAGGTTACCGAGCTGGAGGCTGGGCGCGGTGGGGTCGAAGCCGCAGTACGCGGTCACCGGCCCCGCGGCGAGGTGGGCCTCGAGCCCGGGCGTCGCGTGCTGCACGAAGCCCCGCCACGACAACTCGGCAAACAGGTCGGCCATGGCGCCGAATCGTACGGGGGGCGCCGGACGCTGGCAAGCGCGCGCCCTCGTTTTTAGCTTAGACATATGACTCTGCCGCGCCTTCCCGATCTCCGCTCCTGGTGGACGGACCCGCACAAGCGTACCCGCCTGCTGGGCGCCGGCATGATCGTCAGCTGTTTCGGCGGCGGTCTGGCGTACGGCTCGTGGACCCGGGTGTGCGCCGCGGAGCGCTGTCCGTCCATCTCGCGCCTGGTGTACCAGTACAACCCCCAGCAGACCTCCAAGGTCTATGCCGCGGACGGCAGGCTCATCACGGAGCTCGGGATCCAGCGGCGCACCGTGCTGCCGCTCAGCGAGATCCCGCCGCACGTCCGCGACGCGTTCATCGCCACGGAAGACAAGCGGTTCTACTCGCATAACGGGATCGACTACTGGCGCATCTTCGGCGCCCTGAAGGCGGACATCATCGCGCTGGGCTGGGTGCAGGGGTTCTCGACCATCACCATGCAGCTCGCCCGCAACGTGTTCCCCGACCATCTGACGCGCGAGAAACGCGTCGAGCGCAAGCTGAAGGAAACCCGGATCGCGGTCGAGCTGGAGCGCACGCTGCCCAAGGACACGATCCTCCAGCTCTACCTGAACCAGATCAACCTGGGGCCTGGCGCCTACGGGGTGGAGGCCGCCTCGCAGGTGCTGTTCGGCAAGTCGGCGCGCGACGCCAACATCGCCGAGGCGGCGATGCTCGCGGCGCTCGCCAAGGCGCCGGGGTTCTATAACCCCCGGGAGCACCCCGGACGGGCGGTGCGGCGCCGCAACGTCGTGCTCCAGCTGATGCGGGAGCAGGGGTACCTCACCGCCGAAGAAGCGGACCTGTGGAAGGCCTACCCCCTGCTGCTCACCACGCGGCGCACGAGCTACGGCGATGTGGCGCCCTATTTCGTCGAGCACGTGCGCCAGACGCTGGACGCCCGCTTCGGCCGCGACCTGTACGAGAAGGGCCTGCGGATCTACACCACGCTCGACCTCGACATGCAGGAAGCCGCCGAGCGCGCGCTGGTCTCGCAGCTCGACGCCCTCGAGTCGGGCGCCTACAGCGGCGGCCGGTGGGACAAGACCACCTACCGGGAGTACATCGAGCGCGCGACCCCGGGCGATCGGGGCCCGTTCTCTCCCTACCTGCAGGGCGCGCTGGTCGCGATGGACGTGCGCACCGGCCACATCCTGGCCATGGTGGGCGGGCGGGACTTCGAGGACTCGAAATACAACCGCGTCGTGCAGGCGGTGCGGGCGCCCGGCTCCACGTTCAAGCCGTTCGTCTACTCGGCGGCGATCCGCGCGGGCCACCCGGTCACGGAGCTGCTCGACGACTCGCCGCTCACGACGCCGGTGATCAACGAGTTCGACTCGACGGTCTGGAACCCCAAGGACTACGACGACACGACGCTGGGCATGATCCCCATGCGCCAGTCGCTCTATCTGTCGCGCAACCTGTCCACCATCAAGCTGGGCATGGCGCTGGGTGAGCAGACCGTGATCGGCGAGGCCCGGCGCTACGGGATCACGACCCCCATGCCGCCCTTTCCCGCGATTCACCTCGGGGCGCGCGGCGTCAGGCCGATCGAGCTGGTGGCGGCCTACACCGCCTTCGCCACCCTCGGCACGCGGGTCTCCCCGCTCGCCATCGTGCGGGTCGAGGACCGGAACGGCGAGATCCTGTGGCAGCCGTCCCAGCGGAAAGACGAGGTGATGGATCCCGCCCACTCGTGGCTCATGCTGGACATGCTGCGCGACGTGGTGCGCCGCGGCACGGCGTACCGGGCGGTGTGGGAGTCCGGCTTCACCATTCCGGCGGGCGGCAAGACCGGCACCACCGACGACTACAGCGACGCCTGGTACGTCGGCTTCACGCCCGAGATCGTGGCCGGCATCTGGCTTGGGTACGACCTGGTGCAGCCGATCATGAGCAATGCGGGCGGCGGCCGCATCGTGGCGCCCGCGTGGACCGCGTTCATGCGCGACGTGTACGAGCGCCGGCCCGCGCCCGCCGACTGGCAGCGGCCCGACGATCTCGTGCTGTACGAAGTGGACCGGACTACCGGCCAGCGCGCCACGCCGTGGTGCCCGCTCGACGTGCGCCAGTGGGACTGGTTCTACCCGGGCACGGAGCCCACGCAGAACTGCCCGGTGCACTGGTTCGGCATCGGCGTCACGCCGTAACCTCACCCCCTGCCCCCCTCTCCGCGATGCGGAGAGGGGGGACGCGAGCCTGACCCCTCGATGCTCCGCATCCGCGCCGGCCGCGTGCACCCCGTCACGGCGCCGCCCATCGAGGACGGCGCCGTTCTCGTTGATGACGCCGGCCGCATCGCCGCGCTCGGCCCGCATGCCCGCGTCCCCGCGCCCCCCCGGGTGGATCAACTCGCGTTCCGCGATGCGGAGCTGGTGCCCGGCCTCGTCAACTGCCACACGCATCTCGAGCTGACTCACCTGGCCGGCCGGAACGCGGAGCCCGACTTCGCGGACTGGATCCGCCGCCTGCGGGCGCTCAAGGACGCCACCGCCGAGGATGAGTTCCGCGCCGCGGCGGAGGCGGGCCTGCGGGACGGCTGGGCGCGCGGCGTGACCTGCGTGGCGGAGACCGGCTCCACGGGCGCCGTCATGCGCGCGCTGCACGACCTGGGCGGCCGGGGCGTGGTCTACCAGGAGGTGTTCGGCCCGGACCCGCGCCGGCTGGAGCGGAGCCTGAGCGAGCTGCGGGCCGCGCTGGCCCGGCTCCGCCCGCTCGCGTGCGCGCGGGTCCGGCTCGGCGTGTCGCCGCACGCGCCCTACACCGTCAGCGGCCCGCTGTACGTGGCCGTGACCGAGCTCGCCCGCCGGGAGCGACTGCCCGTCGCCGTGCATCTGGCCGAGTCGCCGGCGGAAACGCTCCTGGTGCGGGACGGCGCGGGGCCGTTCGCCACCGCCCTGCGCGAGCGAGGGATCGAGGTCCGTCCGCTTGGGGTGTCGCCGGTGCGGTATCTCGGGGACCTGGGCGTTCTGAGGTCCGGCCACTGCCTGTGCATCCACTGCGTGCAGGTGGACGCGGACGACGTGCAGGGGCTGTCGCGGGCCGGCGTGGGCGTCGCGCACTGCCCCCGCTCCAACGCCGCGCACCGCCACGGCCGGGCGCCGCTCGGCGCCTTCCGTGAGGCGGGGCTGCGCGTGGGCCTCGGGAGCGATTCGCTGGTGAGCGTCCCGGACCTCGACCTGTGGGCGGAGGCGGCGGCGGCGGGGCTCGCCGGCGAGGAGGCGCTCCGGATGCTCACCATCGAGGGTGCGCGGGCGCTGGGGTGGGAGGGCGAGATCGGATCGCTCGAGGTGGGGAAAGCCGCCGATCTGGCGGTGTTCCCACCGTCCGCCCCTGTCCGCCCCCGTCCGTCTCCGTCCGCCCTGCTGACCGTCATCGGCGGCCGCATCGTTCACGGAATAGATTTCCAGCCATGAAGACGCAGCGCCACGCCGCGATTCTCAAGATCATCCGGCGCGACCGGGTGGCGAGTCAGGAGCGGCTGCGCGAGCTGCTCCGGGCCGAGGGGTTCGATGTGACGCAGGCC
>JBOHSV010000485.1:0-4669 GCA_050921735.1 Gemmatimonadales bacterium
GCCCTGGGCCAGCGCCGCGTTGGCGGCGGTGTCGGCGGGCGGCGCCCCGCGCCGTGCCACCAGCGCGCTCCCGATCCCGATACCCAGCAGGAACACCAGGAGGACCAGCGTAAACGCGTATACCGACCCCCCCACGATCATCACCAGCACGCGCGTCCAGGCGATCTCGTCGAGCAGACCGGCGAACGCGGTGACGCCGAGCAGCGCGAACGCGGCGATGCGGAGGGTGTCGCGCGCAGCGGGAGCGGGGAGCGGGGAGCGGTCCGGGACGGCGGAGGTGACTGGCGCCAGCGGACGCGCGAGGGCGATCGCACCGGCGCCGAGGGCGACGTTCACCGCCGCCGTGAGCCACAGGCTGGCGCGGATCCCCACGTACTCGATCAGGAAGAATCCCGCGGCCGCCGTCCCGACCACCGCGCCGAGCGTGTTCAGGCCGTAGAGCTTTCCCAGCTGGGCCCGGAGGGCCCCGCGCTCCCCGCCGGTGAAGGCGCGCGTCAGCACCGGGAGGGTCCCGCCCATCAGCGTCGTGGGGATGAACAGCACCAGGGCCGCGAGGCCGAATCGCAGGGCGACGCTCGGCGCGCCACCCAGCTCGAGCGCGCCCGCCGCGCCGACCCAGACCCGGTGCGCCAGGGCGAGCACGAGGGGCGAGGCGACGCCGAAGACGCCGATCGCGATCTCGAGCCGGCCGTACAGCGCCGCGGGCCGCGGATGCCGGTCGCCGTAGCGGCCCAGGAGCCACGCGCCGAGCCCCAGCCCGCCCATGTAGGCGGCCACGACCGTGGTGACAGACTGGATGGTGGAGCCGAACGACTGGTACAGCACGCGGACCCACACGAGCTGGTACACCAGCCCGGTAGCGCCCGACAAGAAGAAGAGGAGACTGAAGCCGGCGGCGGTCCTAGAACGCATGCAGCTCGCGCATGGCCTGCGCGAGGCGTTCTGCCTGCGGGAGGATGAAGTCTTCCAGGTCCGGCGAGTAGGCGACGAACGTGTCGGTGGACGCGACGCGCTTCACCGGCGCGTCGAGCCAGGCGAAGCAGGCGTCGGCGATGCGCGCGGCGATCTCCGCGCCGTAGCCCCACGACAGCGCGTCCTCGTAGGCCACGATCACCTTGCCGGTCTTCTTCACCGACGCCTCGACCGTTTCCCAGTCGACGGGTGCGAGCGAGCGGAGGTCGACGACCTCGACGCTGGTGCCGTCCCCCTCCTCCAGCTGCTTGGCCGCCGCGAGCGCGCGCTGCACCAGGGCGCCGTACGTCACGACCGTGAGGTGCGCGCCCTCGCGCACGACCCGGGCCTTGCCGAACGGGATCATGAAGTTGGGGCCGGGATACGGCGCCTTGTTATACGTCTGGCGATAGAGGTGCTTGTGCTCGAGGAACACTACGGGGTCGTCGCAGCGGATGGCGGTGCGCAACAGGCCGTTGGCGTCGAGCGCCGTGGACGGACAGATCACGCGCAGCCCGGGCACCGACGTGAACACCACGGCGCCCGTCTGCGAATGGTATATCGACCCGCCCTTCAGGTACCCGCCATAGGTCACGCGCACCACCGCGGGACAGCTGAACGCGTTGTTCGAGCGCCACCGCAGGGTGGCGAGCTCGTTGCGCAGCTGCATGTAGGCGGGCCAGATGTAGTCGAAGAACTGGATCTCGACCACCGGCTTGAGCCCTCGCGTGGCGAGGCCGACGGCGCGCCCTACGATGTTCGCCTCGGCCAGCGGCGAGTTGTACACCCGGTCGCTCCCGAACTGCCGCTGCAAGCCCCAGGTCACTTTGAACACCCCGCCCTTCCCCTTGACCTCCTTCAGGTTCCGCTCGCGGCTCGCGTCCGCGACGTCCTGGCCGAACACGACGATTCGCGGGTCGCGCGCCATCTCGTCCCTGAGACAGGCATTCAGCAGGTCCACCATGGTGGTGGGGTCACCGGTGAACTGGGGATCGTCTTCCGTATCGAACTGCTCGGACGTGGGGTCGACGTCGGGTGAGTAGACGTGGAGCAGCGCGGTCTCGGGCCGCGGCTGCGGCGCGGCGAGCGCCACATCGACCGCGACCTGCACCTCGTCGTCCACCTGCCGCTTGATCTCCTCGATTGCCGCCTCCGTGGCGAGCCCGTCGGCCACGAGCCGCTTCGGGAAGGTGGCCACGCCGTCGCGTCGGGTCTCCTCCTCGCGCTCCCTGGGGGGCCGGTACAGCACTTCGTCGTCCGACAGGGAGTGGGAGTACGGCCGCGTGACGTGAGCGTGAACCAGGGCCGGGCCCTTCCGGCGGCGGCAATGCTCGGCGGCACGCAACAGGGTCTCGTACGACGCCACGGGGTCACAGCCGTCCACCGTTTCCACGTGCAGGTCGGGGAACGCCGAGACGAGCTTCGACACCGAGCCGCCCGCCGTCTGCACCTCGACCGGGACCGAGATGGCGTAGCCGTTGTCCTCGATCAGGAAGAGCACGGGGAGCTTGAGGTTGCTGGCCGTGTTGAGCGCTTCCCAGAACTCCCCCTCGCTGGTGGTGCCGTCGCCCGCGGAGCAGTACACCAGCTCGTCGTCCTGAGCCGGGCTGTCCGCGCCGCCGCCGATGCGGCTGTAGCGCAGCCACGCCTCGGCGCACCCGACCGCCTGAAGGAATTGCGTGCCGGTGGGGCTCGACTGACTGACGATGTTGAGGGCTGGGTGGCCCCAGTGTGAAGGCATCTGCCGCCCACCGGAGTTCGGGTCGTCGGCGGCCGCGACGGCCGAGAGCAGCATCTCGGCAGGCGTCATCCCCAGCGCCAGGCAGAGCGCGCGGTCGCGGTAGTAGGGATAGAACCAATCGTAGGCGGGCCGCAGCGCCTTGCCGGCGGCGACCAACACCGCCTCGTGGCCCGCCCCCGAAATCTGGAAGAAGATCTTGTTCTGGCGCTTGAGCTGGATTTCCTTGTCGTCCAGCCGGCGGGACAGGTACATGAGCCGGTAGACGTCGAGCAGCTCGGCCTTGGACAGCCGGGCCCGAGCGGGCTGGGCCCGGGGGGGGCGCGTGCGCGTCCGCGTCGCCATGGATCGAAAGATACTCGCTGCCGGCGGGCGCCAACAGCGTGGCCGCCGTGGCGCCCGGCACCGAATGGGTCGATATTGCGGAACCATGAATGCCGACGCCAAGAAAACCGTGCTGCGCCAGTTCCCCTACGGGCTGTACGTCGTGACCGTCGCCCACGGCGGTGAGGAGCACGGCATGACCGCCAACTGGGTCACGCAGGCCGCATTCGAGCCGCCCATGATCGCCGTCGCGGTCGAGAACACCTCCAAGACCATCGGCATGATCCGCGATTCGCACCACTTCGCGGTCAACGTGCTCCACCAAGGCCAGCGCGACCTGGCCGGCAAGTTGGGGCGATCGTCGGCGCAGGCGCCGCAGAAGCTCAAGGGCATCAAGACCAAACCCGCCCCCGGTGCCGACACGCCTGTGCTGGCCGACGCCCTCGGCTGGGTGGAGTGCCGGCTCGTCACCACCCTCCCGGCCGGAGACCATACGCTGGTGCTGGGCGAGGTGATCGAGGCAGGCGTCGAGAACGAGGGCGAGGCGCTGACCCTTCAGGAGGCCGGGTTCAAGTACTCAGGGTGAGCGCCGGTACACGACGCGTCCCCCGACGACGGTGTACGTCACGCGCGCCTCCGGAATCGACTCCGGCGGCACCCGGAGCAGATCCCGGTCCAGGACCACGACATCCGCGTAGTACCCCGGCGCGAGCGTGCCCCACTTCTGCTCCGCGAACAGCGCCCACGCGTTGCCCGCGGTGTACGCGCGCAGCGCCTCGGCCACCGTGATCTTCTGCTCGGGGACCCAGCCGTCGGGATGACGCCCGTCGAGCGTGCGGCGGGTGACGGCCGCGTAGACGCCGAGCAGGGGGTCGAGCGGCGCGACGGTCCAATCCGAGCCGAACGCGAGCGGCGCGCCGGCGTCGAGCAGGTCGCGGAACGCGTAGGTGGTCCGGATGCGGCGCGGCCCGATGCGCTTCTCCAGCCAGCGACCGTCGTCGATGGCGTGATACGGCTGCATCGAGGCGACGACCGGGATCTTCGCGAAGCGCGGGATGTCGCGCGCCCGCAGGTGTTGGGCGTGCTCGTCGCGGAACCGGCGCTCGCGGGGACCGTCCACGTCGTGCGCCCGGGCCACGGAGTCGAGGATGTCGAGCAGCAGGGCATTGGCGCGGTCGCCGATGGCGTGGATGGCCAACCGCAGGCCCGCCGAGTCGGCGCCGCCGATCCACGCCCGCAGGTCGCGCTCCGCGGTCTGCATCAGGCCGGCGTATCCCGCCGAGTCGGAGAACGGCTCGAAGAAATACGCCGTGCGCGACCCCGCCGAGCCGTCCACGTAGCCCTTGAGCCCGCCGATCCACAGCCAGTCGTCACCCGCGCCGGCGCGCGCGACGGTGTCGGCCACCTCGCGCCAGGTGGCGAGCGGGAAGAACAGCGCGACGCGCGCGGTGAGGCGTCCCGCCGCCTCGATCCGGCGGTAGCTGGCCAGCTCCGCGGGCCCCGCCGACATGTGCGCCACCGCCGTCACGCCCAGGGATGCGGCGTGGGCGAGCGCGCGGGCCAGGGCGGAGTCGCGCTGTTCGCCGGACGGCGCCGGGATCGCCCGGGCGACGAGCGCCATGGCCTGGTCCTTGAAGATGCCGAGCGGCTCCCCGC
>JBOHSV010000486.1:0-4285 GCA_050921735.1 Gemmatimonadales bacterium
GTCGAGGTCCACCCCGCGCAGCACCTCGAGCGGCTGGCCGTCGCCGCTCAGGTACACCTTGCGCAGCCCCTGAGTCTGCAGCAGGGCGTTCATTCGTACCGGATCGCGGCGACGGGCTCGAGCCGGCTGGCCTGCACCGCGGGATACAGCGGCGCCAGCGTCGCGACCACCAGGCTCGCGGCCACCACGATCACGACGTCGAGCGGGTCCATCTGCACGGGCAGGTGATCGATGAAGTAGATCGCCGGATCGATGCGGATCCAACGCCCGGCGTCCACACCGCGCCCCAGCACGATCCCGAGGATCGCGCCGAGCACGGTGCCGGCCAGCCCGATCACCACCCCCTGGGCCAGGAACACGCGCCGGATCGCGTCGCGCCGCAGCCCCATCGCGAGCAGGATGCCGATTTCGCGCGTCTTGTCCCGCACCACCATCGTGAGCATGCCGACGACGTTGAACGCCGCCACGACGCAGATCAGGAACACCACGAACCCCATCGCGAGCTTCTCGAGCTTCAGGGCGGAGAACAGGGAGGCGTTCTGCGTTTGCCAGTCTTCGGCGCGGTACGGGTACCCCAGGCGGGCCTCGAGCGCGAACCCGACGTCCCGGGCGGCCCACGGGTCGGTGAGGCGGACCTCGATCCCGGTCACCGCGCTGTCCAGCCCGGCGAACCGCTGGGCCACGTCCCGCCGCATGGCCAGGTAGCTGTTGTCGTACTCGTACATCCCGGTCTCGAAGATGCCCGTGACCTCGAAGCGCTGGAATTGCGGGACGAAGGCGCCCAGGCTGGGGCTGTAGCGGCTCCCGCTGAAGGCCACGAGCGTCACGACCTCGCCGACGTCGGCCGACAGCTTGCCGGCGAGCCGGCTCCCCAGCGCGACCCCGCCCGCGACGTCGCGCCGCGTGGTGCGGAACGCGACGTCGCCCCGCACGAAGTGGCGTGGCAGGGTGGTCACGGACCGCGAGCCCGTATCGGCATCGAGCCCCAGGACCATCACGCCTTCCGCGTAATCGTGGCCGGCGGTGATGCCGGCCTGCGTGATGACGAACGGCGCGGCCGCTTCGACCCCCGGCGCGCGGCGGACGTCGTCCAGCACCCGCCGCCAGTCGTCGAGCCGCAGGCCCTCGCCGTAGGTGAGCACGCGGAGATGCGGGTTCGCCACGAGGATCTTCTCGCGCAGATCCGCCTGGAGGCCGTTCATCACCCCGAGCACTACGACCAGGGCCATCACGCCCACCGTCACGCCGCCTACGGCGATGACCGTGATGATCGACAGCAGGCGCGACGAGCGCCGGCTCGTGAGGTAGCGCAGGGCGATGCCCAGCTCGAGGCGCGAGATCACGACTCCGGCCGCAGCATCGGGAACAGGATCACGTCGCGAATGTTCGGCTGGTCGGCGAGCACCATCACCAGCCGGTCCACGCCCAGCCCCACGCCGCCGGCGGGCGGCATGCCGTACTCGAGCGCCCGCAAAAAGTCCTCGTCGATCTGGTGCGCCTCCTCGTCGCCCGCCGCCCGCAGGCGCGCCTGCTCCTCGAACCGGCGCCGCTGCTCGTCGGGGTCGTTCAGCTCGCTGAAGCTGTTGGCGATCTCCGTCCCGTGGAGGAACAGCTCCCAGCGCTCCGCCTTCGTGGGGTCGCCCCGCTTGGGCTTGGCGAGCGGCGAGAGGGCGACGGGATAGTCGAGCACGAAGGTCGGCTGCACGAGCGTCGGCTCGACGGCGACCTTGAACAGCTCGTCCTTGAGCTTCGCGCCTCGCAGCCGCTCCAGGTCCGCCACGCCACGGTGGCGCAGCGCGCCCCGGAGGTCCTCCTCCGTCGCCGTCGCGAGGTCGACCCCCGCCGTCTCGCGCACCAGCGCGTAATAGTCCCTGCGCGCGAACGGCCGGGCGAACGACAGCGTCGCGCCGCGGCGCTCCAGCGTCGCCGCGTCGAACAGCTCCTCCACCAGCCCGGCCACCAGCGCCTCCGTCAGCTCGAGCGTGTCCTGGTAGTCGGCGTACGCCGCGTACCACTCGGCCATCGTGAATTCGGGGTTGTGAAACCGCGACAGGCCCTCGTTGCGGAAATCGTGACCGATCTCGTACACCCGCTCGAGCCCGCCCACGATGCAGCGCTTGAGATACAGCTCGTCGGCGATGCGCAGATAGAACGTCGCGTCCAGCGCCTCGTAGTGCGTCTGGAACGGCCGCGCCGTGGCGCCGCCGTACAGCGGCTGCAGCACCGGTGTTTCGACCTCGAGGTACCCCCGGGCGTCGAGAAATCGACGAATCCCGCTCACCACGCGCGCGCGCAGCCGGAACACCTCCCGCACCTCGGGGTGCACCGCCAGGTCGGCGTAGCGCTGACGGTAGCGGAGCTCGGGATCGCTGAGCTCGCCGTGCCGCACGCCCTGCTCGTCTTCCTTACCCAGGGGCAGCGGGCGCAGGGTCTTGGCCAGCAGCGCGAGGCGCACGACCCGCAGCGTCACCTCACCGGTCCGCGTGCGAAACAACGAGCCTTCGACGCCCACCACGTCGCCGAGGTCGAGCAGCTTGACGACCTCGTACGCGTCGCCGCCGAGGTCGTCAAGCTTGAAGTAGAGCTGGAGGCGGCCGGACCCGTCCGCCAGATGGCCGAACGTGGTTCGGCCGTGGGGCCGCCAGGCGACCAGACGCCCGGCGAGGCGATGCACCGTGGCGTCGCCCTTGCGCCAGGCGGCGAGCGCCTCGCCCGCGGTCGCGCTGCGCGCGAAGCCGTAGGCGTACGGCGCGACGCCCAACCGCCGAAGCGCGTCGAGCTTCTCGCGCCGCGCCGCTTCGACGAAGCTCGTCACGCCGCGGTCCCCGCCTGCGCCTTGAGGTAGGCCTCGATGAAAGGATCGAGGTCGCCGTCCATCACGCGCTGCACGTCACCCACCTTGAGCTCGGTGCGATGATCGTTGACCATGGTGTACGGCTGGAACACGTACGACCGGATCTGGTTCCCCCACGCGATCTCGGTCTTCTGCTTGTCCACTTCCGCCTTCTTGGCCTCGCGCTCCGCCACCGCGCGCTCGTAGAGCCGGGCCTTGAGCATCTTCATGGCCGTGGCCTTGTTCTTGAACTGACTCCGCTCCTGCTGGCACGCGACGACGATGCCGCTGGGGAGGTGCGTGATCCGCACCGCCGACGACGTCTTGTTGACGTGCTGCCCGCCCTTCCCCGACGCGCGGAACGTGTCGATCCGGAGGTCGTCGTCCTTGATCTCGATCTCGATATCCTCGTCCACGACCGGATACACGAACACCGACGCGAACGACGTGTGCCGGCGGGATTGCGCGTCGAACGGCGAGATGCGCACCAGCCGATGCACACCCTTCTCGGCCTTCAGCAGCCCGTAGGCGTACTGCCCCCGGATCTCGATCTCGGCCGATTTGATCCCCGCCTCCTCCCCCTCCAGCACATCGAGCACCACCACCTCGAACCGGTGGCGCTCCGCCCAGCGCACGTACATGCGCATGAGCATGGCCGCCCAATCCTGGGATTCGGTACCGCCCGCGCCGGGATGGATGGTGAGCAGGGCGTCCCGGCCGTCCTCGGGACCCTGCAGCATACTCTGCAGCTCCAGGGCTTCGAGCTGCCGGGCGATGGCGTCGGCTTCCCCCTCGAGCTGGCGCACGAGGGCGAGATCCTCCTCGGGCTCCGCTTCGACCAGTTCGCTCAGGCCGCGGCCATCCTCCACCCGCTTGACCAGGGCGTGGTACGGCTCGAGCTGGCGCTTGAGCGCCTTGACCTCCTCCACGGCGCGGCGCGCCCGCTCGGAATCGGTCCACAGACTCCCCTCCGCCATGGCATGCTCCAACTCGGCCAGCCGCCGGGTCTTCCCTTCGACGTCAAAGAAAGCTCCGGAGCTCGGCGAGGCGTCGGTCGAATTCCTGGTACCGGTCGGTCAGGGCCACGGGTCGTTTCGCTGGTTCGAGGAGGGGGGGCGGACGACTCTAACTGCGTGCAAATATAATGGGTTAGCCAGCCACGGGCCACGGGTCAGAACACCTTGTTGCCCCCCGCAAGAATGTCGTTCAAGGCCTCGACCCAATAGGGCGTGCCCCGCGCCATCTCCTGGCCAACCTGATCGACGTACTCCTGCCAGCTCTTCTCGATCTCGTCCTTGAAGAGCTGGGACAGCGTGCCGGCGCGCAGCCCCTGCTGGCGCTTTTCCGGGTGGTAGACCAGCATATCGGAGATGAGGGCCCGGGCCAGGCGCCGGGCCTTCTGCTTGGGGTCCTGCGCGAGGAACGGGTTCACGGGCCGAAGCGGGCCCGTGG
>JBOHSV010000487.1:0-3162 GCA_050921735.1 Gemmatimonadales bacterium
GCCGGGGGCGCCGGACCGCGCCGCGGCGCCGCCAGCAGCTCGGCCAGGCGGTTGGGCGACAGCGGGATCTCGGTGATCTCCAGCCCATGGTCGGCGAGGGCGTCCTCGACGGCCTGCGCGAACACCGCGCCGGCGGGGATCGCTCCCGCCTCGCCCACACCCTTGATCCCGGACGGATTGAAGGGCGACGGCGTCTCCCGGTGATCCATCTCGACCCGCGGCACGTCGGTGGCCGTGGGGAGGAGGTAATCCATGAACGAGGCGTTCAGCAGCTGGCCCGCGCCGTCGTACACGAGCTGCTCGTAGAACGCGTTGCCGATCCCGTGCGCCACGCCGCCCTGGATCTGCCCCTCGACGATGAGCGGATTGATGAGCCGCCCGCAGTCGTGCACCACCACGTACCGCGTGATCTCGACCATCGCGGTCTCGGGGTCCACCTCGAGGATCATGGCATGCACGCCGTTGGCGGTGCTGCCGCGATCGGGCCCGAAGTACGCGGTGGCCTCGAGGCCGGGCTCGGTTCCCGGACGCACGGCACCCCGCAGCGGGTTGGCCTTCAGCGCGAGCTGGCCGAGCGGGATGGCGGAGTCCGGCGACCCGCGGATGCGCACCCCCCCGCCGGCGAGCTCGAGCCGCTTCCGATCGACGCCGAGCACGCGGCCCGCGACGTCGAGCACCTTCTCCCGCACGCGGGTGGCCGCGGCGTGACACGCGCTCCCCGCCACCACGGCGCCGCGGCTCGCGAAGGTGCCGGTGCCCCACTGGAACTCGCGGGTGTCGCCCGTGACGACGTGGATCTGCTCGACGGGGACATCGAGCACGTCCGCCACGATCTGGGCCAGGACCGTGAAGTGCCCCTGCCCCTGCGTGCCGACCCCCGTCGCCACACGCACGCGGCCGCTGGGCTCCACGGTGACGCGGGCGCCTTCGTACGGCCCGATGCCGGTGCCCTCGACGTAGGCGACGATCCCGAGCCCCACATGGCGGCCGGCGGCGCGCAGCCGGGGCTGCTCGTCGCGGACGAACTGGTCGTAGCCGATGAGCTGCTTCGCCCGCTCGAGCGCGGGCAGGTAGTCGCCGCTGTCGTATACAAGCGGCGCGGAATCCTGAAAGAGGATCTCGTGGTTGTGCGGAAAGTCGCGGGGCCGGAGGAAGTTGCGGCGGCGGATCTCGGCGCGGTCGATGCCCAGCTCGCGCGCGGCGAAGTCGAGCAGGCGCTCGATCACGAACACGCCGTGCTGGCGACCCGCGCCGCGCACCGGCGTCACGATCGTCTTGTTCGTGAAGACCGCGGTGAACTCGCTGTAGTAGCTGGGGACGGCGTAAGGACCCAGCAGGGTGCATTGGCTGTTGATCGGCACCGTGAGCCCGTACGGGTCGTACGCGCCGGTATCGTGCAGGAACACGTCGCGCACGCCGAGGATCTTTCCGTCTTTCGCCAGGGCGATCTCGGCGTCGTGAATCTGGCCGCGCTCCTGGGTCGTGGCGTAGAAGTTCTCGCGGCGGTCTTCCGTCCACTTCACGGGACGGCCCAGCCGCATGGCGGCCCAGGGGACCAGCACTTCCTCCGGGTAGAACATCATGATCTTGGGACCGAAGCCGCCGCCCACGAACGGCGCCACGACGCGCACCTGAGACTCGAGCAGGCCCAACAGTGCCGCCAACCCGTTGCGGATCGGAATCGGCGCCTGGGTCGTGTCCCACACGGTGAGCTCCTCGGCGCGCGCGTCCCACTCGGCCACGATGGCGCGGTTCTCGATGGCGGCGGCCGCGCCGCGATCGTAGGTGAGGCGCCGGGCGATCACGGTCTTCGCCTTGCGGCGCGCGCGGTCGTAATCGCCCTTCCGCTGGACCACGTGCGCGGCCACGTTCGTGTCGAGGTGCTCGTGCACCAGCGGCGCGCCCGGACGGAGCGCGGCCTCCAGGTCCACCACCGCGCCGAGTGGCTCGAGGTCCACCACGATGTCGTCCAGCGCGTCCTCGGCGACGTAGCGGCTCTCCGCCACCACCATGGCGATGGGCTCGCCCACGTGACGCACCTTGTCCTTCGCGAGCGGGACCTGGGTCGCCTCCCGGAACACCAGCCCGGGAATCGGCGGGGGCGGGACGAGCAGGGGTCCGGGTCGCCAGTAGTCGCCGAGGTCCTCGGCCGTGTACGCGGCGACGACGCCCGGCCGGCGGCGCGCCGCCGACACGTCGACGCCCGCGAGCCGGGCGTGGGCGTGATCGCTCCGGTAGAACGCCACGTGCAGCAGTCCCTCGAGCCGGACGTCGTCCACGAACAGCGCGCGGCCGGTGAGCAGGCGCGCGTCCTCGTTGCGCCGCACCCGCGCGCCGATGTACCGCGCGCCCGCGGTCATGCGGGGCCGCCCGCGGCGGCGAGCTTCACGGCCTCGACGATTCCCTGGTAACCGGTGCAGCGGCACAGGTTGCCGGACAGCGCTTCGCGGATCTCGGGCTCGGTGGGGTTGGGGTGGTCGCGCAGGAACGGCACGAGCGTCATGAGAAACCCCGGCGTGCAGAACCCGCACTGGAGGCCGTGGGCCTCGCGAAAGGCGGTCTGGAGGGGGTGGAGCCGGTCGGGCGACGGGGCCAGGGCTTCGACCGTCGTGATCTCGTGGCCGTCGGCCTGGACCGCGAGCAGGAGGCAGGAGCGCACGGCCTCGCCGTCGAGCAGGACGGTGCACGCCCCGCACACGCCGTGCTCGCAGCCGACATGCGTTCCGGTCAGGCCGAGGTCCTGGCGGAGGAAATCGCTCAGCAGTAGTCGGGGCTCAACGGCGCGCCGATGGCGCGCGCCGTTGACGAGAACATCGATGTCGATCACGGGCCGCGGATTTCAGGGAAGCGCTAACGATACGTCGCGGCGGCGGGCCAGCAAGACCTCCCGCGCGCGACGCTCAGGCGGCGGAAGCGACTCCGGGAGCGGCGGGCACGGGGGGCGCGACGGGCGCGGGCGGTGTCGCGACCTCGAGCGCCACCAGGGCCGCCAGCGCGCCCGCCAGGTGCGCGACCGCGCCGGCCTCCGCCTCCGGACGGAGCGTGGCACGGTACATTCCCGCGACGAACGCGAGGCCCTGGACGACCTGGGCGGCCCGGTCGGTCGGCTGCGCGCCGGCGGCGGCGAGCTCGAGGATCGCCTCGCGCCGCGCCTCGATGTAC
>JBOHSV010000488.1:0-1730 GCA_050921735.1 Gemmatimonadales bacterium
CCAGCATCCCGATCTGCCGCTGCACGTGCACCAGCACCTGCCGCAGGCGCTCCTCCACTCCGAACGTCTCGAGCAGCTTCTGGCGCTCCGCCGCAGCCACGTCCAGGTACCCGGCCACGAGGTCGGCCAAGCGGCCGGGGTCGGTCACGCCGTCGAGCACCTGCTTCACCGCGTCCTCGGGCAGGCCGGACTTCTGCGCCAGCTCCGACGCCCGCTCCCGGCTTTCCCGGTACAGCGCCTGGAAGGTCGGGTCCGCGGCGTTGACCGGCGCCAGCTCCTGCGCCTCCCGCACCACCGCGTCGAGCCGGCCCGAGTTCTCGTGATACTGGAGCGCGATGCCGCGCTTCTCCCCGTGCAGCAGCAACTGCACGCCGCCCAGGCCGCGCTGCACCTGCGTGATGCGCGCGATAGTGCCGACCTGGTAGAGGTTGCCGGGGGACACCTGATCCGTGTTCTCGATCTGGGCCACCGCAAAGATCAGCTTGCCCTCGGTCTTCAGCGCGGCCTCGATGGCCCGCAGGGTACCCGGCCGCCCCGCGCCTACGGGCGCCGTGACGCCGGGGAAGAGCACCATCTCCCGGAGCGGCAGCACCGGGAGGGTCAAACGCTCGGCTGGAGTCGTCGTTGTCGTTGCCATGCCCCCACCCTTCGCACGGTCCGTGCCGATAGAAAACGCGCAGAGCGGCAGGAGCGTTCCAGAAAGCGGGGCCAATTCGGCAGGGACTGCGCGGAAGGCAGGCCGGTGAGCGCTAAGTCGTGTCCCGTCGTTAGGTTGCCCGCCCGCCGCGGGGGCGCTAAATCTAACCGCCATGGCGCCGCACCCCGCATGACCGATCCGATCGCCGGCCGGCTGTCCCAGGCGCTCGGGACCCTCTATACCGTCGAAGGAGAGATCGGGCGGGGCGGCATGGGCGTCGTGTACCACGCCAAGGACGAGCGCCTGAAGCGCCGCGTGGCCATCAAGGTACTCCCCCCCGACCTGGCGTTCCGCGAAGACATCCGCCTGCGGTTCCTGCGCGAGGCGGAGACGGCGGCGCGGTTGTCGCACCCCCACATCGTGCCGATCCACACGGTCGGCGAGGGGCCGGACGGCATCGTGTACTTCGTCATGGCGTACGTGGACGGCGAGCCGATGGGCGCCCGGTTGAAGCGCCGGGCGCGCCTGGGGATCGAAGAGACCCGGCGCATCCTGATCGAGGTGGCCGACGCGCTCGGGGCCGCGCACGCGCTCGGGATCATCCACCGTGACGTCAAGCCCGACAACATCCTGCTCGAAGGCCCGCGGGGCCGGGTGGTCGTCACGGACTTCGGCATCGCCAAGGCCCTGTCGTCAACCACGGGGGGCGGCACGCTCACGGCGACCGGGATGGCGATCGGCACGCCGCACTACATGAGCCCGGAGCAGGCCGCCGGGGACCGGGAGATCGACGGCCGTTCGGACCTCTATTCGCTGGGTGTGGTGGGATATCAGATGCTCACAGGTGCCTTGCCGTTCGAGGCGTCGACGGTGCCGGGCATCCTGATGAAACAGATTACGGAGATCCCCCAGAGCATCACGGAACGGCGGCCGGAGTGTTCCGAAGAGCTGGCGGCGTGCGTCATGCGGTGTCTCGAGAAGGATCCCGAAGCGCGCTGGCCCACCGCCGACGCTCTGCGGCGGGCGCTCGAATCGCGCAGCACGGCCCCCTACCGGCCGACGCGTCCGGGGCCGCGGCGGCGCGGAACCATCG
>JBOHSV010000489.1:0-6028 GCA_050921735.1 Gemmatimonadales bacterium
GGCGGGGGCGGCGGCGGCGGCGGGTTCTGAGCGCCCTCACGACCGGGCCGGCTCGATGTCCACGCGGATGGCGCGCCACTTGCCCTGCCGGAACCGCAGCACGCTCAGGGTGCAGCGGGTCACATGCCCCAGCAGGATGGCGAGCCAGATGTCCGCGGCCCCGAGCCCGCGCGTGGCGTCGAGCACCGCGCACAGGCCGAGCGGCACCACGATCTGCGAGACGACGGAGATGTACAGCGGCGAGCGGGTGTCGCCGGTCCCTTGCAGACCCCCGGTGTAGGTCAGCGCGACGGTGACGAACAGGCCCGACAGGCTGAGAAACGCCAGCAGCTGGGTCCCGAGCCCGACCACCACCGGGTCGTCCATGCCGAACAGGCCCAGGAGCCGGCCGGGGATCGCGAGGAACAGGCCGCCGACCAGCGCGGCGACGCCGAGGCCGATGCCGGCGGCGACGTGCACGCCGCGCACGGCGCGCTCGGGCCGGCCCGCCCCGAGGTTCTGCCCGGCGACGGCGGCGGCGGCGCCCATCAACCCGACCGACGTCCACGTGATGAGCGAGAACAGCTCGCTGTAGGACACCGCGTAGGCCGCCTGCGCCTCGGCGCTCTGCTCGAGCGATCCGATGAAGCGCAACAGCAGCACCCCGGCCACGTTCATCGCGATCCCCTGCACCCCGGTCGGCAGCCCGAAGCGGAACAGCGACCGGATGATCGCCCAGTCGGGCCGCCAGTCCATGCCGCGGTGCCACGTCACCACGAGCCGCCCGGAGAACAGCAGGTAGACAGCGATCCCGCTCACGATCGCGCCCGCCAGCACGGTCCCGATGGCCGCGCCGGCGGTGCCGAACGCCGGGATGGGACCGAGGCCGCGGATGAAGATCACGTTGAGCACGACGTTCAGGAGCGTGAGCCCGATGCCGAGGCGCAGGGGGGTGCGCGCGTCGCCCGCCGCGCGCAGCGCCCCGCCCACCATGAAGAACAGCAGCATCCCGAAGCTCAGGACGAACATAATGCGGAGATACGGCAGCGCCTCGGCGCGGACCGCGGCGGTGGCGTGCACGAGCGTGAGGAGCGACGGCGCGAGCACCCAGCCCAGCGGCGCGAAGATCCCGACGGAGAGGGAAACGGCGGCGAGGAACGCCTGGTAGACCGTGCGATTGACCTTCTCCGGCTCGTTCGCGCCCGCGAACCGGGCCACCAGCACGCTCATGCCCGAGAACAGGGACGTGACGAAGACGATGACGACGAGGAAGATCTGAAAGGCCACGCCGATGGCGGCGTTGCCGGTGTAGCCCACGAAGTGCCCGACCATGGCGTGATCGACGATGCCCTGCAGCCCGCCGATGACGTTCTGCAGCATCGTCGGCCACGCGAGCATCCAGACGGCCCGGCCGATCGGGCCGTCGACGATCGAGCGGTCGAACGGCCGGCCCGCACGCGGCCGGGCGGGCGGAGCGGTCACGCGGTCAGACGATCCGCCGCCGCACCGGATCCCACGTGACGCGCCGCCCCTCGACGTAGGACCGCGTCGCCATGTGGCAGGTGATCGCCTCTTCGAACCCGCGCTCGATGTTGCAGCTCGTGTCGCCGCCGTTCCGAATCGCGTCCAGCCACTCGGCGATATGCAGGTGGTAGGCCGACACCCGGCGCCCGCCGCGGTAGGTGTAGAGCAGGCCCCGACTCGCGAAGTATTCCGCCGTCGCGGACGTCACGGCATCGATCCCCTTGGAGCCCGGCCGATAGGTGAACATCGGCCGGGACGGGTCGATGATCCCGTCCTGGATCTTCTGCTCGAACCGGGTGGACTCCCGCTCGGCGGAGACGCTGAGCGCCCCGCTCACCCGCAGCGACGCGTCGTGCCCCATGAAGACGAGCCCGCGGTTGTTTCCGTTCGCGAGCGTCGCGCTGTACATGAAGGTCAGGTCGCGGTCGGGATACTCGTACACCGCCTGGAACACGTCGGGCACGTCGCGGCCGTCCTTGAAGTAATAGATCCCGCCCGAGGCGACCACCGACCGCGGAATCCCGAGGCCCAGGACCATGTTGACGCCGTCGTACTCGTGCGACAGCAGGTCCCCCGAGAGGCCGGTCCCGTAATCGAACCAGCAGCGCCACCGGAAGAAGCGCTCCAGGCTGAACGGCACCCGGTGGGCCGCCGGCTCCTGGAAGTGCGCCCAGTCGATGGTCCGCGGGTTCCCCTCCTCGTGGATGTCCCACACCCAGGCGCCCCACGGCGAGTTGCGGTTGGTGGTCCCCTCGACCAGGGTGACCGGCCCGAGAATGTGGGCCGCCACCACCTCCCGCGCCTTCTGGTGGCTCTCCGACTGGCGGTTCTGGTGGCCCAGCTGGAACACGATCCCCGACCGCTTCACGGCGTCGTACATGGCGTGCGTTTCCGCTTCCGTGCGCGTCATGCACTTCTCGCAGTACACGGGGATCCCCTGGCTCGCCGCGTCGATCGTCATGCGCGAGTGCCAGTGATCGGGCGTGGCGATGATCACCGCGTCCACCTCGCCGCTCGCGAGCAGGTCGGTGTAGCGCCGGAACCGCCGGGCCGGCGGGTTGGCGGGAGCGCCCCCCGGCCGCACCGCCACCCGCGAGGCGTCGATCCCCCGCCGGGCGCGCACGTCGAACACGTCGCACACGGCCGTCACGGCGACGTTGAGATCGTCCTGCCCCAGGTAGGTCTCCAGCTCCTTGTCGCGCGGATCCTCGTCATGCGCCTTCCGGGCGTCCTCCACCCACTGGGGATGCGCGAACCCCGCGTGCCGGATGAGCGACTCCCCTTCGCCCCCGAAGCCGATGATGCCGAGGCGGATCCGCTTGCCGGGCGGCCGCGACACGGCGTTCTCGATGACGGCGGGGCCGCCCTCGCTCACGCCGAGCTCCGCGAGCAGCTCGCGCCGCCGGAAGTCGTCGGCCGCTTTCTTCTTCAGGAAGCTCAAGAAGAACACGCCGAAGACGGGGACCGACACCAGCGCCTTGAGCACGCTGCGGCGCGACATCCCCAGCCACTGGGCGCCCGAGTCCTTGACGTCGTCGCTCATTGGTGCGCTCCCTCCCGGGCCGTCTGGTCGAACGCCGGCGCCGCTCTCCGGGCGCGCGGCAAGAACCGGTCGAGCCCGAACGTCCGCCCCGTCGGGTGCGCGAACAGCACCGCCAGGGCCGCGAGCTCGATCAACACCTTGTTCACGATCAGGTAGCTGCCTTCGGCCGGCATGCCGTAGGTATAGCCGACGAACGGCGGCGCCACGACGTAATACAGCAGGAGCAGGATCATGCCCGCGACGGTCGCCGCCTGCGTCAGCAGGCCGAGCATGAGTCCCAGGCCGATCAGCGTGAGGCCCCACATGTTGAGGTAATCGACGACGGTGGCCGCCGTGGGGCTCGCGGCGATCGCGATGAACACGCCCTTGAACCACCATTGCGACTCGGCCAGGTAGCCCGCCGACGTCCAGTAGGGGTTGAGCAGCTTGGCGAGCCCCTCGTACAGCAAGTGCCAGCCGATGAGGAGGCGCAAGGCGACCAGCGTGCCGGCCTGAACGCTCGGGGACCGGAAGTCCACCATTATGGCTCCATCGCGGTTGGGGGTTGTGGGGTGGCGCTCCGCCAGCCGGCGGACCGCCGCTCGTGGCCCTCGGGATCGAGAATCAGACACTCGCAACCCGCCAGCGAATCGACCAACGCGACCGCCGCAGCGGGCTCCATGACGAACGCGGCGGTGGCCAGCGCGTCGGCCGCCATCGTCGTCGGCGCCACCACCGAAACGCTCGCGCTGCGGTTGGGCGACCGGCCCGTCCGGGCGTCGACGATGTGATGAAACCGCCGCTCGGGATCGAAGGAGCTCTCGTAGCCGCCCGAGGTCGCGACGGCCGCGTCCATGACGTGAATCGTGTCGGGGAACCCGCCGGACATCCGCGGATCGCGCACGCCGATCGTCCACGGCCGCCCGCCGGCGCCGGCGCCTCCCGTGCGGATGTCGCCGCCCGCATTGATCAGAAAGCGGCGGATGCCGCCGCCCCGGAGCGCGTCCGCCATCGCGTCCACGATGGAGCCCTTGGCGATCCCGTCGAGCGTGATCCCCATGCCGGCCCGGTCGAACCGGATGTCCCGCGGAGAGGCGCGCACGTGTCCGGCGCCGACCAGGGCCAGCGCGTCATCGATCTCGCCGTCCGACGGCGCGGCCGGCCGCGGGCCGCCCAGGCGCTCGCGGAACAGGTTCACCAGCGGCGCTACGGTGACGTCGAACGCGCCGCCGGTGACGGCGTGGTACCGCAGGGCCCGGGCGACGACGTGCGCCAACTCCGCCGGCGGGCGGTCGAGACGCCCCGCGTCGTTGAGGGTCGTGAGCGCCGACGCCTCCTCGAACCGGGAGAAGATGGCGATCAGCCGCTCCATCTCGCCGAACGCCCGGCCGATGCCGTCCTCGGCCCGCTCCGGCGTCCGGTCGAGCGCGGAGACGGCCACCAGCGTCCCCATCGCGGGGCGGCCCGTCGTCACGAGGACCGTGCGGCGGTCGATGCGGCGAACCTCGGTGGCCGACTCGCGCTCGGCCACGCGCTCGAAGCCCAGCTCGCGCAGGCGCGCCGGATTCACGGCGCGTACTGGGTGCCGAGGGCGGCCCGCACGCGCTCGAGCAGGGCCTTGGTCGCGCGAATCCCGTCCGCCTCGGACAACTCGTCGCCTTCGTACTCGATGCCGACGTAGCCCCGGTAGCCCGCGTCCAGCACGATGCGCAGCATGCGGGCATAGTCGGTATGGCGCTCGTTGCCCCGGGCGTCGAAGTCGTGCGACTTGGCGCTCACCGCCTTCGCGAACGGCATCAGCTCGGCGACGCCGCGATAGCGGTCGTACCACTCGCCGGGCGCCGTCTGGAAGTTGCCGAAGTCGGGCAGCGTGCCGCAGCGCGGGTGCTCCACCGCGGCGATCACGCTCGCGAGCCACGCCCCGTTGGACGAGAGGCCGCCGTGGTTCTCGACGATGACGTTGATGCCGTGGCCGGCGCCGAACTCGGTGAGGCGCCGCAGGCCGTCGGCGGCGAGCCGCCGCTGCTCGTCCGCCGTGCCGCTCGACTGCGCGTTGACACGAATCGAATGGCAGCCGAGGGCCGCAGCGGCCGTCACCCAGCGATGGTGGTTCTCGACGGCCCGGGTGCGGGCGGCGCCGTCGGGATCACCCAGCGCCCCTTCGCCGTCGCACATGATGAGGAGGCTCCGCACCCCGTGGTCGTCCGCGCGGCGCTTGAGCTCCCGCAGGTAGGCCGCGTCCGACGCCTTGTCCTTGAAAAAGCTGTTGACGTACTCGACCGCGTCGAGGCCGTACGCGGTCCGCGCGGTGGCGGGAAAGCCGAGGTTGTCGAGCCCGCCGGCGTCGAGCGTGCGGTGCAGCGACCATTCGGCCAGCGAGATGCGAAACAGCGACCCGTCGGGCCGGGGGGCGCTCGCGCCCGCGGCCACGGCGGCGACGGTGCCAAGAAACGTGCGGCGATCGATGGTTGATGGCATGCCGGTCTTCCTCCCCGGCATGAAATACGCCCCCGCGGGGGCGCCGTCCAGACCGGCCGGCCGAGGTCAGGGATGCTTGATGAACGACCCCTCGCGGAGCTCGGCGTAGGCCCGCCGCAGCTCCTCGTCCGTGTTCATCACGATGGGCCCCTGCCACGCCACCGGCTCCTCGAGCGGCCGACCGGAGACGAGCAGGAACCGGATCCCCTGCTCCCCGGCCTGCACGGTGATCTCGTCGCCCGAGTCGAACAGCACGAGGGAGCGGTTGCCGGTTTCGTCCCGCACCAGCGCATCACTGACGCCCCCCTCCGCGACGCGCTCGGTGAGCACGCCGCGCGGCGCCGACGCGTCGCGGAACGTCCCGCCGCCCTCGAACACGTAGGCGAAGGCATGGCGCGACGGCTCGACCGGCAGCCGCTTGCGCACGCCGGGCGGGACCCACACGTCCAGGTAGCGCGGGTCCGCGGCGACACCCTCGACCGGGCCGGTCTTGCCCCAGAACTCGCCGCAGATGACGCGCACGCG
>JBOHSV010000490.1:0-2614 GCA_050921735.1 Gemmatimonadales bacterium
GGCGTGCGCGGCCGCACGCTGGTCGTCAACCTGCCGGGCTCGCCGGGCGGCGTACGGGACGGCCTGCACGTCCTGGACGGCCTGCTGGAGCACGCGGTGGCGCTCGCCGCCGGCGCCCCCACCGACCATGGCTGACAAGATCCTCGTCACGGCCGACGATCTGGAGCCGGCGGTCCGGATCAACGCGGCGCTCGAGGCCGCGGGGTTCCGGACCGCGCTCGTGACCTCGCTGGACGACGTGCGCGCGGAGGTGCGGCGGCGCGAGCCGGACTGCGTGGTGCTCACCGGGGGCCTGCACGAGAGCTCGGCCGGCCGGCTGCTCGCGGCGGCGCGCGAGCGGTCGATCTCCACCCTCGGGCTGGTCGAGGCCGCGGAGCCCGATGCCGCGGCCCTGGCCCGCGGCATGGGGCTCACGGCCCACCTCACCAAGCCCGCGGACCCCGCCGAGGTGGTTGCCACGGTGCGGCGGCTGATCGAGCGCCGCCGGCTCCAGGAGCGCACCGGGATCACCGGCGAGTCGCCCGCCGTCCAGGAGGTCCTGGTCAAGATCGAGCAGATCGCGCCGGTGACCTCGACCGTGCTGATCGAGGGCGAGTCGGGAACGGGGAAGGAGCTGGTGGCGCGCGCGGTGCACGACCTGTCGCCGCGGCGCGGCCGGCCGTTCATCACGGTCAACGGCGCCGCCCTGCCCGAAACGCTGCTCGAAAGCGAGCTGTTCGGGCACGAGAAGGGCGCGTTCACCGGCGCCGCCGAGCGCAGGCTGGGGCGCTTCGAGCTGGCCGACGGCGGCACCATCTTCCTCGACGAGGTGGGCGAGATGCCGGCCGCCACCCAGGTCAAGCTGCTGCGCGTGCTCGAGGACCGCACGTTCTTCCGCGTGGGCGGCACCCAGCCGATCCGGGTGGACGTGCGGGTGATCGCGGCCACCAACAAGTCGCTCAAGGAAGCGGTGGCGCTGGGCGCGTTCCGCGACGACCTGTTCTACCGGCTCAACGTCCTCTCCATCTACCTGCCGCCGCTGCGTGAGCGGCGCGCCGACATCCCCCTCCTGGTCAAGCGCTTCAGCGCCGAGTTCGCCAAGCTGCACGACCGGCAGTTCAAGGGCATCACGCCCGAGGCGCTCCAGATCCTGGTGGACGCCGAATGGCCCGGCAACGTGCGCCAGCTGCGCAACCTCATCGAGTCCATGGTGGTGCTGGCCCCCGCGGGGGAGGTCACGGCCGGCGACATCCCGCCCGACGTGCGCGAGCGCCGCCGCGGGCTCCCGGTGCTGGTGCGGGGGGGCATGCGCGACGTCGCCGGCAAGGAGCTGGAGTTCATCTTCCGGAGCCTGGTCGAGCTGAAGCTCCAGGTCGAAGAGCTGCGGCGGCGGCTGGACGAGCGCCCCGCCGCCATTCCCGGGCGGGTCGAGGTCATCGAGGTCGGGCCGGGCGCGGGCGCGGGAGGGGAGGGGGTGCTCGGCCCCATCGAGCCGGAGGCCGAGCCGCAGGTGGTGTACCGGCCGGGGATGACGATGGCGGAAGTCGAGCGCGCCGCCATCGACGCCACGCTGCAGGAGACGCGCGGCAACCGCCGCCGCGCCGCCGAGCGGCTCGGCATCGGCGAGCGCACGCTGTACCGCAAGCTCAAGGAGTACGTTGACACCCGGTAGGGCCGCGCTCACATTAGGCGCACCCTTCGCGTGGCCCTGGCGCCCAGGCCGGACCGCCCGTGGATTTTAGAGTAGACCCGGACCAGTGCGTGGCCTGCCTGGCGTGCGTTCGCGTGTGCCCCGCGGACGCCGTGGAAGTGACGGGCGACCAGGTGCGCATCGTGGACGAGACCTGCACGCGCTGCGGCCTCTGCCTCCCCGCCTGCCCCCACGAAGCGATCCTGGCGACGGGCGACTACGCCCGGGCCCTGGAGCTGGCCCAGGGGGGCCGGGCCGTGCTCATCCTCAGCGTCGAGTCCGCCGCGTTCTTCTATCCCGCCACGCCCGAGCAGGTCGTCAACGCTTGCTACGCCGCGGGTTTCCGCACCGTGCACCGCGGCATTCTGGGCGACGAGCTGGTGGCGCAGGAGTACCTGCGGCTGTGGGTGGACGAGGGGTGGGGCACCATCATCCGGAGCACCTGCCCCGTGGTGGTCGAGACGGTGCGGGCGCAGTTCCCCGAGCTGATTCCGTACCTCGCCCCCGTGGCGACGCCCATCGCGGCCGAGGCGCGCTATCTGAAGCAGGTGTACGGCGCGCGGACGCCCGTGGTGTACGCCGGCGTGTGTCTCACCGAGGGCGGCCCGGACGTGGACGCGGCGATCACGTTCAACGAGCTGCGCCAGCTGCTCGAGCGCCGCGGCGTGCGGATCGACGACCAGCCGCTGCACTTCAACCGCCTGCCCGAGGAGCGGCGGCGGCACTGGAGCACGGCCGGCGGGCTGCCGCTCGAGGTGCTGATGGCCGAGCGGCACGCGAGCCGGCGGTTCAGGAAGCTCCGGGGCCTGGGCCAGCTCGAGGCGGTGGCGCGCGCGGTGGCGGTGGACCGGATCGATCTCGGGTTCGTGGACATCCTGCCGTGCGAGGGATGTCTCGATCACCCGCTGCTAGGCCCGCGCGAGGAGCTGTTCTGGCGGCGCGAGC
>JBOHSV010000491.1:0-19789 GCA_050921735.1 Gemmatimonadales bacterium
GGAGTGGGCCGCGGCGGTCGAGCTCGATGTCGGGCTCCCGCGCGAGCAGTGGGAGCGCTTCACCGACTTCGGGGTCACGGTCTTCGACTCGCTGGGCCGCCAGGTCGCCCAACACCCGCTCAACTACGCGTTCGGCCGGGAACGCATCGCGCTGAGCCCCGAGCGCGCCGGCCAGCAGCTCCTGGTGGAGCTCTTCCCCGCGTATGCGTGGACGGACCGGACTCCGCCGTGGGCGGCGACGGTCTCGGTGGCGTTTCTCCTGCCCGAGCCCCGCGCGCTGGCCGGCACCGACGTGACCGTGGTCGCCGGGGGGCGCGTGCGCGTGCCGCTGCCCGACGCGCCTGACCTCGTCGTCCCGGCTGGGTTCGCGCCGCTGCTGGACGTGGTGCTCGCCGGCGCGACCCGGCGGATCCCCCTGGGGCCCGACTGGTAGGATGGCCGCATCCTCCATCCGCATCGCGGCGGGGCAGGGGTTCTGGGGGGACTGGCTCGAGGCGCCCTACCGCCAGGTCACCGGAGGCCCCGTGGACTACCTCATGATGGATTACCTCGCGGAGGTTACGATGTCCATCATGCAGAAGCAGAAGTCGCGGGACCCCTCGCGCGGGTACGCGACGGACTTCGTGCCGCTCATGGAGCGCCTGCTGCCGGCGCTCGTGGAGCGGCGGATCAAGGTCACCGCGAACGCCGGCGGCGTGAATCCCGGCGCGTGCGCCCGGGCCGTGGCCGACGCGGCGCGCCGGCTCGGCCTGGGAGGCCGGCTCCGGATCGGGGTCGTCGGCGGCGACGACCTGCTCGACCGACTCGACGAGCTGCTCGCGGGGGGACACGAGCTCGCCAATCTCGATACCGGCCGTCCGCTGCGCGAGGTGCGCGACCGCGTGCGCTCGGCCAATGCCTACCTCGGTGCCGCGCCCGTGGTCGAGGCCCTCGACCGGGGCGCCGACATCGTGATCACCGGACGGGTGACCGACAGCGGCCTCACCCTGGCTCCGATGATCCACGCGTTCCGTTGGGGCGCCGACGATTGGGACCGCCTCGCGGCGGGCACCGTCGCGGGCCACATTATCGAGTGCGGGGCGCAGGCCAGCGGCGGAAACTGCCTCGCCGACTGGCGGCGCATCCCCGACCTGGCGAACGTCGGGTATCCAATCGTCGAAGCCCGGCCGGACGGCACCTTCGACGTCGTCAAGCACCCCGGCACGGGCGGGCGCATCAGCGTGGCGGGGGTCACCGAGCAACTGGTGTACGAGATGGGCGATCCGACCAGCTACATCACGCCCGACTGCGTCGCGGACTTCACCACCATCCGGCTGGAGCAGCGGGGCCGAGACCGGGTCCGCGTGTCCGGCGTTCGGGGGCGGCGCCGGCCCGAGGCGTTGAAGGTGTCGGCGGCGTACTTCTACGGCTATAAGGCCGTCGGCACGCTGGTCTACGCGTGGCCCGACGCCCTCGCCAAGGCGACGCTCGCCGACCGCATCCTCCGGCAACGCCTGCGCGACCTGGGCCTCGAATTCGAAGCGGTCCTGACCGAGTTCGTGGGCGCGGATGCCACGCACGGACCGCTGGCCGATCTCGGGGCGCTGGCGGGCGAGCTGCCCGAGGTGCAGTTGCGCATCGGCGTGCGTGCGCGGGACCCGGCGCCGGTCGACCGGTTCACGCGGGAGGTCGCGCCGCTCGTCCTGAACGGGCCGCCCAGCGTCACCGGGTTCGCCGGCGGGCGGCCCAAGCCGGAGGAAATCGTGGCCTACTGGCCGGCGCTGATCGATCGATCCGTCGTGCGGCCCACGGTGGAGATCGTGGACGTATGAGACGGGGCGGACAGAGGCGGACGGGGACAGACCGAGGCGGACGGGGGCGCGAGCGAACGGTGCGCCTGCTCGAGATCGCCCACGCCCGCTCCGGCGACAAGGGGGACACGGCGAACATCGGCCTCATCGCCCGCGACCCGAAGGACTATCCGCTGCTGGTCCGCCAGGTCACGGCGGCGCGCGTGGCGCGGCATTTTCGAGGCCTGATCGCCGGCAAGGTCGAGCGGTTCGAGCTGCCCAACCTGCATGCCCTGAACTTCCTGTTGCACGGCGCGCTCGACGGCGGCGGCACCATCTCGCTCAAGACCGACGCGCAGGGGAAGGTGCTCTCCACCGCCCTGCTGCGCATGGAGGTCGCAGTCCCCCGATGACGGCCCGGCGCGCGGACCAGCTGCTCGTGACGCTGCAGGGTGGGGTCCTGACCGGCGCGCTCAATCGCCCCGAAAAGAAGAACGCCCTCGACACCCCCACCATCGAGGCGTTGCACGCGCTGCTCGAGCGCGCGGACCTCGACGCCGACGTGCGGGTGGTGGCGCTGCGCGGCGCCGGGCAGGATTTCTGCGCGGGCATGGACCTCGCCGAGCTGCTGGCCTCCGCCGACCGGAGCGTCGAGGAGAACCGCGGGGCCGCGCTGCACTTCGGCGAGCTGTTCGTGCGCATGCGCACCCTGCCCAAGCCGGTGGTCGCCGTGGTACGGGGCCGCGCCCTAGCAGGCGGATGCGGGCTCGCGACCGCGTGCGACATCGTGGTGGCGGCCGAGTCGGCGCAGTTCGGCTACCCCGAGGTCCAACGCGGCTTCGTCCCGGCGCTCGTGATGAACCTGTTGCGCCGCGCGGTGGGCGAGAAGGTGGCCTTCGACCTGGCGGCCACCGGGCGGATCCTCACCGCCACGGAGGCGGCGGCGCTTGGCCTGGTGTCGCGCGTGTACGAGGACTCCGATTTCGAAGAGCAGGTCGCCGACGTGCTCCGGGCGCTCGCCGCGAGCAGCGCGTCGTCGCTCGCCCTCACCAAGCAGCAGTTCTACCGGCTCGAGGGCCTGGGGTTCGAGCAAGGCATTCGCCTCTCGGCCGACGTCAACGCCGTCAGCCGCACCACGCCGGACTTCCGCGCCGCGCTGTCGGCCTTCCTCAAGCGGTAGGGACGGGCCATGCCGCGTTCCTTCCTCGTCGTCAGGTCCTGGTTGTTCGGCACCGGCCTGGGCGCGGGCGTCGTGGGCATGGCCCTCGAATGGCGCGGGCTCGTGTGGTCCGCCGCCGGGCTGCTGGCGGCGGCCGTCCTCGTGCGGGTCGTGGAGCGGAAGCGCCATGCCCCTTAGCGCGCCCGCGAGGTCGCGGGGTCCGGGCGGCGTCGTGCTCGTTTCGTGCTACGAGCTGGGACATCAACCACACGGGGTCACGCTGGCGGCGGCGTTCCTGGAGCGGGCGGGGTTCCAGCCCCGCGTCATGGATTTGAGCCAATGCCGGCTCGACGAGTCCGCCGTTCGCGACGCCTGGTTCGTGGGCGTCTCGGTGCCGATGCACACGGCCCTGCGCATCGGTGTGGACGCCCTGCCGCGCGTTCGCGAGCTGAACCCCGACGCGTTCATCTGCTGCTACGGGATGTACGCGTGGCTCAACGCCGAACATCTGCTCGATGGCCTGTGCGACGCCGTCATCGGGGGCGAGGCCGAGCGGGCCCTGGTGGATCTGGTCGTCGATCTGGGTGCGGGAGGGGACGGAAGGGCCCCCGGTGTTTGGCGCCGGGGACGGCCGGCGCCGCCGCTCCTGGAGCGCCTGGACTTCACGGTCCCCTCGCGGGCGGGGCTTCCCGGCGCGGCGGCCTACGCCCGCCTGGCCGTGGGCGACCGGGAGACGCCGGTCGGCTACACCGAAGCCACGCGCGGCTGCCTCCATCGCTGCCTCCACTGTCCCATCCCGGCGGTCTACGATGGCCGGTTCTTCGCGGTGCCCCGCGAAGTGGTCCTCGAGGACGTGCGGCGGCAGGTGGCCGGCGGGGCGCGGCACCTCACGTTCGGCGACCCCGACTTCCTGAACGGGCCGGCGCACGCGCTTCGCATCGCGCGGGCGTTGCACGCCGAGTTCCCCGAGGTCACCTTCGACTTCACCGCCAAGGTCGAGCACCTGCTGCGGCACCGGCCGGCCCTCCCCGAGCTCGCCGGGCTGGGGTGTGTCTTCATCGTGACGGCGGTCGAGTCGCTGAGTGACCTCGTGCTCCGGTACCTCGCGAAGGGGCACACCCGGCGCGACGTGCTGGAGCTGCTGCCCGCCGTGCGGGCGGCCGGCATCACGCTGCGCCCGTCGCTCCTGCCCTTCACGCCCTGGGCGACGCTGGCCGACTACCGGGACCTGCTGGCCTGGGCGGAGACCGAAGACCTCGTCGACTGCATCGACGGCGTGCAGTGGAGCATCCGCCTCCTCGTGCCGCCGGGCTCCCTGCTCGCCGACCGCCCCTGGATGACGCCGCACCTGACCGGCTTCGACCGGGAGGCCTTCGCCTTCCGCTGGGCGCATCCCGATCCGCGGATGGACGATCTTCAGGAAACGGTGCGCACGATCGTGGCGGACGGAGCGGAAGCGGGGGAGCGGCCTGAAACGACGTTCCTCCGAGTGCGGGAGGCGGCCGGCGCCGGGGGGGCGCCCCGCGCCCGACGCCGTCCGCCGGCGCCCCGCCTCACCGAACCGTGGTTCTGCTGAGCGGAACCGACCAAGGGCCGGTCCGGCCCGACCCCCCCCACCTGACACGCTCGAGGAGGCTGTGATGCCGCCGCTCGCGTTGTCTCCACGCGGCAATTCGACCGCGCCGTGGCGGATCTCGAGCGCGGCGCGGCGCTCGATTCCACGAGCTGGGACATCTGGTATCACCTCGGCTTGGCCTACTACCTCACCGGCCGGTTCGGCGACGCGGCGCGGGCGTATCGACGATGCCTCGCGCTACGCCCCGACGACCCGGGGAGTCTGGTCGCCGCGTCGGACTGGCTGTGAATGAGTTTGAGCCGAGCCGGACGAGGGGAG
Organism: Gemmatimonadales bacterium; assembly: GCA_050921735.1. GTDB lineage: Bacteria > Gemmatimonadota > Gemmatimonadetes > Gemmatimonadales > GWC2-71-9 > DATLXT01. The sequence goes on from JBOHSV010000491.1 coordinate 4,823, forward strand.
GAGGCGGGCGCGGTGCTGACCGCGATCGCCGACAGCATGGACGTGGGTGACAACACGGCCTACCACGAGCGGCTGCTGTTCTACAAGGGGCGACGGGATGAAGCGGCCCTGCGCGCTCAGATGGCGACCGACGATCTCCAGGCCGCCACCGTGGGATACGGGCTCGCCAACTGGTACCTCGCGCGCGGCGACAGCGCGCGCGCCCGCGCGCAGTTGCAGGAGATCGTCCGCGGGGACTACTGGCCCGCGTTCGGGTTCATTGCGGCCGAGGCGGACCTGCTGCGGATGCGGTGAGCCTTACAGCACCCGCTCCCGCCGCACCCGCACGTCCACGATGTTTTCCACCCACGACCAGAGCGAGTCCTGGCGCTCCATCGGCACTTCGGCGAGCCTGTGGCGCCGCCAGCCGCGCATCACCTCGGCGTCCTGCGTCCAGAGCCGCACCCGCCGGCGCTTGGCGCGGCGCTCCCACAGCTGGGCGATGGGAGGATCGGCATAGAGCAGGCGCACCGTCACGTTACGTGACAGGTATTCCAGCTCGCTCATGTCCAGGCGCGCGAACCGCGCCTCGGCGGACAGCCGACCCGCACCCGGGTAGTCCGGCTCGCCGTCGGAGAACAAGACGACGTTGAGCGGCGCCAGGACCAGGTTGTTGCGCCGCACGTGCACCGCGGCCCGCTGGAAGAACGCGTTGAAGTCGGTGATCGGGTCTTCCTGGGGGAACCAGCGGCGCAGGTCGGCTTCGATCTCGGCCGGCGTCTTGTTGTACAGGTCCTGGATCGGGTGGAAGACTTTGGCCTGGCCCGGCCGCTCGCCGCCCAACTCGCCCACGAACACCGCCGTATTCTGCCGGACGCCGCCCACGCCGTTCACGTGGGCCCAGATGTAAAGAGCCGCGAACTCCATCGCCCCGCTGAAGTTGGGGTTGCGGCGGAACGAGCCGCTGATGTCGAGGCCCACGATGAGGGTCGAGCGCGGCGGCCCGCGGTCCTCAGGGACGCACCCCAGCATCCCCAGCGCGAGCGCTGCCGTCGCCAGGCGCCGCCTCATGAGGCACCTCCCTCGGCGGTCTTCGCGGCCACGAACGCGCTGCTCGTGAGCACCTGCTCGAGCGACCGGAACGGCAGGTTGAAGTGCGGCCGCCCCAAGATGACCACGAAACCGAAGTTGAATCCCGAGGCCAGCAGCTGGAGCACGGGCAGGGTCAGCAGCTCCACCATCCCCAGCGCCTCCTTCTTGAACCACTCGTGCTCCGCCTTGAGAGCGCTGATGGGCCCGCGCCAGTAGTCGCCACCGCCGGCGGCGCTCACGTCGCGGGCACCTTCCAGACCCGCCATCGCCTGCCGCCCGAGGATCGCGAGCAGCGCGGGCGTGCCGAACCGCCCGAACAGGAACCACGTCATGCCGCGCACACCAACCCATCCCAAGAGCGCCAGCGACAGCGTCCCGATCACGCCCAGCTCGACCCCCTGTTGGGCGAGCCAGGGCGTGATCGCGTCGATCAGCTCGCGGTAGAGGAAGAGCACCTCGAACAGCGCCACGGTCAGCTCCACCGATACCATGGCGATGATCTGCCCGACCTGCCGGGTGCGGATCGCATCGTTCAGCACCTGGATGCACGCGAAGCTGCCCCCGATGAGGATGAACAGAAAGACCCACAGGATGAAGACGAGGGCCACGGGGTTCACCTCGTAGCCCGTGAGGTCCGCCAATAACTCGGCCATCGTGGGGCGCAGGGTGAACGTGAAGATCGTGGCCTCGATCGCGGACCAGAAGATGAGCAGCGTGAACGCGATCCACGGCACGCCCGGCTGGCGCGACGTGGAGTCCAGCAGCGCGAACGGCGAGGTCACCAGGGTCTTGATGGTCCGCCAGAACAGCCCGACGAACAGCTTCAGCATGCCCCACGTCCACCCCACGAGCACGATCAGGAACCGCCCGAGGCCAAGCCAGTAGAACCAGCTCATGCGCAACACATCCCACCATCCCCACGAGATCGCGGCGAGAAACCGTCCCCGGCCCGAGCGGAAGGGCAACGTGTACAGGGCCACCATGGTGCCCCACAAGCCCGCGACCGCCGCCGCCGCCGGCAGGAGCAAGAGCAGCCACTTGAAGAACGCCGGCCAAAACGCGTCGCTGTACAGCAGGAACCCGAACACCGTCGCCTGGACGTCCACGATCCACGACAGCCCGCCCCAGACCCAGCCGACCAGGGTTTGGAGAATCCAGCTCCACTGCTCGGTCTGGACGGCGCCTATGGGGTCTTGCATGACCGGTGCCCCTCCTTGGAGGCGGTAACGCGGGTAAACGGCCCGAGCACAGGCCGGCCACAGGATAGGCCATTGCCCTACCCTGTCAAGTCGCTGGTGACCTACGTCACGCGCCCGGCGCGACTTGCGCAGACCCGCGAATGGTGGATAATGGTGCCGCGTATGCGCGACGAGGTTCCCAAGCGTCTCATCGTGGTGGGCGACCGGGTCCTGGTCGCGCCCGAAGAGGGCGAGGAGCGCACCAACGTGGGGCTGTATCTCCCCCCCACCGCGGTCGAGAGCCGCCAGGTGCAGGGAGGGCGCGTCGTGGCGCGCGGACCGGGCACCGCGATGGGCGACCCGGCCAGCTGGGACGACGAGCCCTGGAAGGTCCGCCGTCCGGAAGCCCGCTACGTCCCGATGCAGGCCGAGGTGGGCGACTACGCCCTGTTCTTCCGGAAAGCCGCGGTGGAGATCACGTTCGAGAGCAAGACCTACCTCGTGGTGCCCCAGGCCGCGATCCTGGTCCTGGTCCGCGAGGGACGTTCCGAAGACTGAGGGGGACGCATGGCGACCGTGCAGTGGGTGCGAAGTCGTGGCGACCGGGCCGAGAAGGAAGGACTCCGGCGCGGCGCGTGGTACCGGGTGGTGGAGGACACCGGGAAACCCTGGATCGTGGTCGACGTGCACCACGCCGAGATCCGGATCCCGCGGGACAACATCGAGATCCGCAACGCCCGGCCCACGAACTGGAGCGTGGTGCGCCACCCCTACCTCGTCTGCCCGGGATGTCACACCCGCCGTTACGTCGCCGGCGAGCCGGCCGAGTACTGCTGTCCCGACTGCGGCAACACGTATCCCATCGATTGGTCCGACGACGCCTGAGCGCGCGCGCGTAATTCTGGCGCGGCCCGCGTGATTCGGGCCTCGGCCGTGCGGCCGGGGCCCGGTTTCTTTGCCCTACCATGACGCCGTTTCGAGGCGGCCTGCCGGCCGCGCGGGGCGCCCTGCGGGCCCACTGGGGCTACGAGGCGTTTCGACCGGCCCAGCTCCGCGTTCTCGGCCCGTTGCTGGCCGGTCGCAACGTCCTCGCGGTGCTTCCCACCGGCGCCGGCAAGTCGCTGTGTTACCAGATCCCGGCGCTGCTGACCCGGGGCCTCGGTCTCGTGGTCTCGCCGCTCATCTCCCTCATGCAGGACCAGGTCGGCGCCCTGCGGCGGCGCGGCATCCCGGCCGCGTACCTCAACAGCACGCTGAGCGCAGCCGACCAGGGCGTGGTGCTGCACGGCGTCGCCCGCGGCATGATCCGGCTGCTGTACTGTGCGCCCGAGCGGCTCCAGACGCTGGTGCGGTGGTTGCAGCGCCGGCGCGTGCCCGTCGCCCTCCTGGCGGTCGATGAGGCGCATTGCCTCGTGGAGTGGGGGAACGAGTTTCGTCCGGTCTACCGCCGTCTGGGGGAGTACCGCTACGCGCTGGGGCGGCCGGTCACGCTGGCGCTCACGGGCAGCGCGACCCCCGCCGCGCGGCAGGAAATCCTCGGCGTGCTGCGCCTGCCGAACGCGGACACGGTGCTCACGAGCTTCGACCGGCCCAATCTGCGGTTTGTCGTGGAGCGCGTTCGCGATGACCCGGCGCGGTTCTCCCGCCTCCGGACCCTGACCCGCGATCCGGATGGCGCGGTGATCGTCTATGCCCCCACGCGGCGTCTCACGGAGCTCGTGACCCGCGCGCTGCTGCTCCGCAGCGTGCGCGCCGCCCCCTATCACGCGGGGCTCACGGTCGAGGTTCGGCGCCGGGTGCTGGGGGCGTTCCTGCGCGACCGGGTCCGCGTGGTCGTGGCGACGACCGCCTTCGGCATGGGGATCGACAAACCCGACGTGCGCCGCGTCCTGCACTGGGGGCCGGCGTACACGCTGGAAGGCTACTATCAGGAGGCGGGGCGGGCGGGGCGCGACGGGCGCCCCGCCGAGTGCCGTATCCTGTGGCGGCCCGAGGACTTCGCCCGAGGCCCCGTCGCCCCGGCCATGCGGTGCTACGTTGAAGCGCGGCAATGCCGCCGGGCCATGCTGCTCCGCTATTTCGGGGAGCGGTCGGTGCCGTGCGCGGGGTGTGACCGATGCGCTCCGCCGCCCGTCAGGGCTTCTTGAGCGTCTTGTCGATCACCCGCGCCGCCCAGTCCTTGCCGCCCAGGCCGAAGGCCAGCGCCGTGGCCACGGCCAGCGCGCCGAACGCGATCCGGAACGCGGCCAGGACCAGGTCGCGCCCGATTTGCAGCTGCACGAGGGCCACCGATACCGCGAACACCAGCACGGCGTAGTAGGCGATGGCGCTGATGGTCTTCGCCCCCTCGACCTGCGCGTTGACCAGCACCGTGCTGACGGTACCGCGGATGAGCTTGGCGAACAGCCCTCCGAGGATCAGGATGACGACCGCCACCACCACGTTGGGCAGGTAGAGGACGATCCCGTTGAACAACTCGGACGCGACGGCCAGGCCCAACGAATCGATGGCGGCGAGGATCGTGAACAGCATCAGGATCCAGTACACCAGCCCTGACAGCACGCCGTTCATCGTGAGGGGCACGTCGCCCTGCTTGAGCAGGTCGTCGATCCCCGAGTTTTTCGCCAGCTCGTCGAACCGGATGGCCCGGAGCCCCTTGCTCACCCCTTTCCGGCCCCAGCGTGCCACAATCCACCCCACGGCCAGGATGAGGATGGCCCCGAGCAGCCGCGGGAGAAAGCCCCCGAGCTGGCCGAAGAAGTTGGTGAAGGAGTTGACCACGATGTCGATGAAGTCCAGCTGGAGCAGCATGGGAGCCCCCTGGAAGAGGAATGGAGCGGCTCACGACACGTGCCGAGGCCAAAGATACCGCTAAATTGCGGCATGCACGAGCCCCTGTACCTCACCGAGCAGCACCTCCAGGTGCGCCAGATGGTGCGCGATTTCGCGCGCGCCGTCATCAAGCCCGGCGCGCGCGCGCTCGACCTCGAGAGCCGCTTCCCCTGGGACAACGTCCGGCGGATGGCTGCGCTCGGCCTGCTCGGCATCCCCTGGCCCGAGGAGCTGGGCGGGGCGGGCATGGACTACCTCTCCTACATCATCGCGATCCACGAGCTCGCGAAGGTGGACGCGAGCCACGCGATCACGGTCAGCGCGCACACGACGCTCGGGACCTCGCCGATCGTCGACTTCGGCAGCGACGACCAGAAGCGCCGGCTCGTTCCCCTGCTCGCGTCCGGCAAGGTGCTCGGCGGCTTCGGGCTCACGGAGCCCGGCGACGGCTCGGACGCCGGCGGCACGCAGACCACGGCGCTGGACCGAGGCGACCATTACGTCCTCAACGGCTCCAAGCTGTTCATCACCCACGGCGGCGTGGGCGAGATCTTCGTCGTGACGGCGCGCACCGATCCGCGCGCCCAGAAAACCGAAGGCATCACCGCCTTCATCGTCACGAAGGACACGACGGACCTCGCCGACGCGCGCCGCGTCGGCATTGGACATGCGCCGGACCTCGCCAAGACGCCGGGGGTGCGCGCGGGCAAGAAGGAAGACAAGCTCGGCTGGCGCGCGTCCGACACCCGCGAGCTGGTGCTCACCGACGCCGTCGTGCCCAAGGAGAACGTGCTGGGCACGCCGGGCAACGGGTTCCGCCAGTTTCTCCACACCCTGGACGGCGGCCGCATCGGCATCGCGGCTTTATCGCTCGGGCTGGCCGAGGGCGCCCTCGACGAGTGCCTGGCGTACACGACCCAGCGGCGCCAGTTCGGCCGCCCGATCGCCGCGTTCCAGGGCGTTCACTTCCCGCTGGCCGATATGGCGACGGAGGTCGAGGCGGCCACCCACCTGGTGTACCACGCCGCCTGGCTCAAGCAGCACGGCCATCCCTTCAAGAAGGAAGCGGCGATGGCCAAGCTGTACGCCTCGGAGCTGTGCATGCGCGCCACCACCAAGGCGGTCCAGCTGCATGGCGGCTACGGCTACACGACCGAGTACCCCGTGGAGCGCATGATGCGGGATGCCAAAGTGTGCGAGATCGGCGAGGGGACGAGCGAGATCCAGCGGATCGTGATCGCGCGCGAGCTGCTCGGCGACCTGATCGATTAGCCCGCCGGACGCATCCCCAGCACCCGGACCAGAAACGCCCAGCGGTCCGCCTGCTCCTCGATGATCTTGGCGGTCGGTTTACCGGCCCCGTGCCCGGCCTTGGTCTCGATGCGGATCAGCACCGGCGCGGGCCCCGCGTGAGCCGCCTGCAACGCCGCGGCGAACTTGAACGAGTGCCCCGGGACCACGCGGTCGTCGTGGTCCGCCGTGGTCACGAGGGTGGCGGGGTAGCGCGTGCCCGGACGGAGGCTGTGGTAGGGCGAGTAACGATACAGGAACGGGAACTGGTGCACGCTGTCCGCCGAGCCGTACTCGGTCACCCAGGCCCACCCGATGGTGAGCTTGTGGAACCGCAGCATGTCCATCACGCCCACCGCGGGCAGGGCCGCCCCGAACAGCTCCGGCCGCTGCGTCATGGCCGCGCCGACCAGCAGGCCACCGTTCGAGCCGCCGCCGATGGCAAGCTTCGCGGGTGACGTGTAGCGCTCCCGGATCAGGTACTCCGCGGCTGTAATGAAGTCGTCGAACACGTTCTGCTTCTTGTCCAGCATCCCCGCCTGGTGCCATGTCTCGCCGTACTCCCCACCGCCACGCAGGCACGGCGTGGCCAGGACGCCGCCCAGCTCGAGCCACACGAGGTTGCCCACGGAAAAGAACGGCGTCATGCTGACGTTGAATCCGCCGTAGCCGTACAGGTACGTCGCGTTCGCCCCGTGCCGCTGCAGCCCCTTCTTGTGGACCAGGAACAGCGGGATCCGGGTGCCGTCCGTGCTCCGGTAGAACACCCGCCGCGTCTCGTAGCTCGAGGGGTCGAACGCGACCTCGGGCGCGCGGAATACCTCCGGACGGCCGGCGTCGAAGTGGTAGCGGAACACGGTCGTGGGGTACAGGAACGACGTGAAGCCGAAGAACATCTCCGGGTCGTCCGCCGCGCCGCTCACGCCGGCGAGCGAGCCCAGCGCCGGGAGCGGGATTTCCGCGCCGGGCGCCCCGTCGAGGCCGAACAGGCGGAGGCGGCTCGCCGCGTCGACCAGATAGGACGCCACCAGCCGCCGGTTGATGAGCTGGACGCTTTCCAGAATGTCGGCGCCCTGCGGGACGATCTCCCGCCATTCGGCGGGGGCGGGCCGCCGCGTGTCGACCGCGATCACCCGCTTGCGGGGGGCGTCGCGATCCGTCAGAACATAGAAGACCGGCCCGTCGTTCCCGATGAACGCGTAGGCCGCGTCGAACGCGTCCAGCAGGCGCACCACCGGCGCGTCCAGCCGGGGCGGCCCGGCCGCGCCGAGATCCGCGTAGTAGACCTTGTTCCGGCGGTCCGTCCCGAGCCACACGGTGAGCACCAGGTACCGGCCGTCGGGCGACACCTCGGGCCAGATCCCCCAATCGGGCTGATCCGGCAGCTCGAGGATCAGGCGATCCGCGTCCTGCGGGGTGCCGAGCACGTGGTAGTAGAGCTTCATGTCGCGATTCACCGCGAGCAGCGGATCGCCCCCGGCGGGTGCCGGATACCGGCTGTAGAAGAACCCCGCGCCATCGTGGGTCCACGCCGCCGGCGAAAACTTGATCCAGCGCAACGTGTCCGGCCGGTCCGCGCCCGCGCCCACCTCGCGGACGTGGAATTCCTGCCAGTCCGATCCGCTGGCCGACGTGCCGTACGCCAGCAGGCGCCCGTCCTCGGACCAGGCGGTCATCGACAGCGCCACCGTGCCGTCGGCCGACAGGTGGTTGGGGTCCAGAAGCACGCGCGGTTCCGCGTCGAGCGATGCCTGCCAGTAGAGCACCGACTGGTTCTGGAGCCCGTCGTTCTTCGCGTAGAAGTAGCGGCCGCCCTTCTTGGTCGGGAGGCCGTAGCGGGGATAGTCCCACAGGTCGGTGAGCCGCCGCCCAATCCCGTCGCGCTGCGGGATCGCCTCGAGGAAGGCGAACGTCACCCGGTTCTGGGCCTCGACCCAAGCGCGCGTGTCGGGGTGGTCCACGTCCTCGAGCCAGCGGTAGGGGTCGCGCACGGACGTGCCGTGATAGTCGTCCACCACGTCGGTGGTCCGCGTGGGCGGATAGGCGATCCGTTGCGCTCTGCCTTCCGCCGCACCCGTGAGAAGCGTCCCGAAGATCAGCATGATTGAGCGATAGCCATCCATGGGTCCCATGGGCGAAGCCCCCGTCCGTCTCCGTCCGCCTGTCCGTCCCGCCCAACGTTGACGCAACCTACACCGATTCTTACATTTATGGTATGCATTGGACTTCGGCACTCGCGCAGCTGACGGCGCTCGTCGCCGGTCGCTCGCCGAGCGCGCGGGCCAATCGGGCCATCCCGGGGACGCATCGGTCTCCGGGCGGGGGCTATTGCTGGGACGATCAAGAGACGCCGGCCGGCCGTTGCTGGCCCACCGGGGTCGAGGGTTCATGCTTTGAAGCGCGAAATTCTCATCAGCGGGTCTCCACGCGAGACCCGCGTGGCCATCCTCGAGGACGACCGGCTTGTTGAGCTCCTCGTGGATCGGCCCGATGCCCGCCGCATGGTGGGCGACATCTACCTCGGCAAGGTCGAAGCGATCCTGCCGGGGATTCAAGCCGCGTTCGTCGACATCGGGGCCGAGAAAAGCGCCTTCCTCCACGCGTCCGACCTGATCGAGGCGGACGAGGACGAGGAGCCGGGTGGGGAGGGGGAGGACGGGGAGGGCAACGGCAACGGGGGGAGTCGCGGATCGCGTCGACGGCTGCCGAACATCGCCGAGGAGCTCAAGCGCGGCGAGTCGCGGCTCGTGCAGGTCATCAAGGAGCCGATCGGCACCAAAGGGCCGCGGGTCACCGCGCAGGTTTCCCTGGCCGGCCGGTTCTTGGTCTACATGCCCTTCGCCTCGCGCGTCGGCGTGTCCCGCAAGATCGACAACCGCGAGCAACGCAGCAAACTCCGCGAGATGGTGTCGAAGCTCGTCCCCAAGGACTCGGGCGGATGGATCATCCGCACCGTGGCCGAGGACCTCACGGAGAAGAGCTGCAAGCGGGAAATCGACCACCTCTACGGCCTGTGGAAGAAGATCCAGCGCCGCTCGGGCTCCGTGCGGCCGCCGGCCATGCTCCAGCGCGAAACCAGCCTCACCCGCGGGATCATTCGCGATCTCTTCAGCGACAAGGTCGACTCGCTGCTGGTCGAGTCGAAGATGCTGCACAACGAGATCGCGCAGTACCTGAAGCCGGTCGATCCCGATCTCATCAAGCGGGTGAAGCTGTACGACGGCGGCGCACCGTTGTTCGACGAATACGAGATCGAAACCGAGATCCGGGATCTCTTCAAGCCCCGGGTCGACCTCCCCACCGGCGGCTACATCGTGATCCAGCCCACCGAGGCGCTCACGTCCATCGATGTGAACACCGGGCGCTACACGGGGCGCAAGGATCCCGAGGGTACGATCCTCAAGACCAATCTCGACGCCGCCCGCGAGGTGGCGCGCCAGCTCCGCCTGCGGGACATCGGCGGCATCATCGTGGTGGACTTCATCGATATGGAGTCGCGGGCCAACCGGGATCGCGTGTTGCAGGAGCTGCGGACCCACCTGAGTCGCGACCGGGCCCGCACCAAGGCGTTCGCGGTATCCGAGCTGGGCCTGGTGGAGATGACCCGCCAGCGCGTGCGGCCGTCGCTGTGGCAGTCCATGACCATCGACTGCCCGACGTGCACGGGTCTGGGGCGCGTGTTCCGGCCGGAGGTCGTGGTCCGTCGGATGGAGCGGTCGCTGCGCCGCGCGGGCGCGAACCGCAAGGAGCGCCATCTGGCGTTGCGGCTGCACCCGGAGGTCGCGCTGTACCTGGTGGAGCAGGAGCCGAACTTCCTGCGCCAGTTGGAGAAGCAGACGGGCCTCGAGCTCGAGGTGCGCGACGACCCGATGATGCGGCTGGACCAGTTCCGCATGGTGGCCAAGCCGGCGGGCCGGGACGTGACGGACCAGTACGCGGTCGCTTGACCGAACTGCTTGTCCCGATTAACGTTCGCGGCCCTATGACCTACGCGATCTTCGCCACGGGCGGCCACCAGTTCCGGGCCGAGGCCGGGCGCACGCTCCGGGTTCCCAAGCTCGCGGCCGAGCCCGGGAGCAAGGTGACGTTCGATCGGGTCTTGCTCGCGAGCGACGGGAAGCACGTCGCGGCGGGGCAGCCGGTGGTGAAGGGCGCCCGGGTGACGGCCGAAGTGGTGCGCCACGGGAAGGCCCGGAAGATCCGCATCTTCCGCTTCGCGCGCCGAGCCGGTTTCCGCCGGCACGCGGGACATCGCCAGGAGTTCACGGAGATCAAGATCGCCGACGTGAAGGTCGGGTGAGGTGAGCGATGGCACATAAGAAAGGCGTCGGCTCTTCCCGCAACGGACGCGACTCGGGCCCGAAGTACCTCGGCGTCAAGCGCTACGCGGGGGAATTCGTGCGGGCGGGCAACATTCTGGTCCGCCAGCGCGGGACCAAGATCCATCCCGGCGCCAACGTCCGGCGCGGGTCCGACGATACGCTGTTCACCGTCGTGGACGGCCACGTCCGGTTCGAGCGCAAGGACAAGAAGCGCCTCAAGGTCTCGGTCTACCCGGTACCCGCGACCGCACAGACCTAGTAGGTCGGCGGGAGCGTCCGGTACCGCTCCAACAACTCCGTCTGGCGGCTCCGCAGCGCGACCTCCCGCCCGCGGATGAAGACCCGCTCCACGCTCGTCGACAGCTCGAACGGATCCCCCGACCAGACCACCACGTTCGCCACCTTGCCCGGCTCGAGCGACCCGTAGCCCCCGGCCACTCCCCACAACCGCGCCGGCGTGAGCGTCACCGCGCGCAGCGCCTCGTCCCACGGCAGCCCGTAACTCACGGCGTTGCCGGCCTCCTGCTTGATGTTGCGTGAGTTGTGCGAGTCGCCCGACATGATCGCCACCGTGACGCCGGCCCGCGCCAGCAGGGCCGCGTTCTCGTAACGGGCGCCCAGCTGGCGGTAGCTCGGGATATTGGTGAGGGGAATCAACACCACCGGCACGCGCGCCGCGGCGAGGCGCTCGGCCACCATCCACGCTTCGGCGCCGCCCGCGATGACCAGCCGCAGACGGTAGTCGGCCCCGAGCCGCAGCGCGTTCTCGATGTCGCTCTTCCGGTCCGCCACGACCACCAGCGGCAGCTCCCCCCGCAGCACCGGGAGCAGGGCTTCGAGATCGGCGGCCGGCGCCGAGAGTTCCTGCATCTGGTCGCGCCGATAGTCCTGACGGCGCCGCTCGTATTCCCGGGCGTCGTCGAACAGCCGGCGCAGCCGCTCGACCACGCCGGCGCGCGACCCGCCGCCCGCGCTCTTCTCGGCGATGCTCGCGACCATCGCCGCCGGCGACTGTACCACCATCTCCGAGACGGTCTCGCCGGCGAGATCGATCACCACGGCCTGGCCGTGGATCAGCCCGGCGGTGGGCGCTAGCAGGGCCGTCGTGACGCCCTCGATGCGCGTCACCGGGATCAGCTGCGACGCGGGGTTGATGCCCGCGGCCACGTTGAAAGACGCCGCGATGTCGGCGCCGCGGAACGCCGCCTCGTTGGTCTCCTGCACGGCCGAGATCTCGGTGAGCCCGTGCTGCGTCCCCGAGTCGAACAGCCCGGGCGTGACCCACTGGCCGGCGGCGTCTACGCGCGTCGCCCCCGCGGGGATCGCGACGTTCGCGCCGACGGCGGCGATGCGGCCGTCCGTGATCAGCACGGTGGCGTCGTCGAGCTTGGGGCCGCTGACGGGATACACCGTGCCGCCCGTGATGGCGATGGTCTGCGCCAGCAGCAACGCGATCATCGGTCCCTCCCCGAAGCGGGCACTTGGCCCAGCTCGAAGTCGGTCCGCGGCTGGCGCGCCGGATCGTTCCGGTCGTACACCAGCCACCCTTCGTTGTAGACCTGGACCGCCTTGCTGTAGACCGAAAACGGGTCACCCGACCACACGACGACATCGGCCACCTTGCGCGGCTCGAGCGTCCCCACGAGCGAATCGATCCCCAGCACCCAGGCGGGGTTCGCCGTGATCCAGCGCAGGGCCTGGTCCCGCGTGACCTCGATGCCGGCGTCGCGACCGTCGTACATCGCCTTGGCGGCTTCCTGGTTCAGGCGCTGGATCCCGCTCGGGTCGTCGGAGTGGATGACGGCGCGGGCGCCGGCCTGCTGGAGCAGCGCGGCGTTCTCGCGGATGCCGTCCATCGCTTCTTCCTTGAAGCCCCACCAGTCCGCCCAGACGGACGCGGCGGTGCCTTCGCGAGCCAGCAGGTCCGCGATCTTGTAGGCTTCGACGGCGTGGTGGAACGAGCGGATCTCGAACCCGAACTCGCGCCCGAGATCGAGCATGAAGGCCATTTCGTCGGCGCGGTAGCAATGGTTCTGGACATAGATGTGGCCGCGTAAGACCTCGGCCAGCGTCTCCAGCTCGAGGTCACGGTCGGGCGGGTTGCCCTCGCGGTCCCGGCGCCACTTGTCCCAGCGGCGGCGGTACGCTTCGGCGCGGATGAACGCCGCGCGGTACCCCGCCATGTTGCCCATGCGGGTGGACGGGCCGCGGCTCCGGTAGACGCGCTTGGGGTTCTCGCCGCACGCCATCTTCAGCCCGTACGGGGCCCCCGGGAACTTCATCTCCTGCACGGTGCGCGCCGGGACGAGCTTCAAGATCGCGGACCGGCCGCCCACCAGGTTGGCCGAGCCGGGCAGTGCCTGAATGGTGGTGATCCCGCCGGCGATGGCGAGCGGAATCTGGGGGTCCTGGGGCCAGAAGGAGTGCTCGGCCCATACCTCCGCCGTGACCGGCTGCGTCGCCTCGTTCCCGTCACTCTCGGCCCAGGTCCCCGGCGCGGCATACACGCCCAGGTGCGAATGCGTGTCGATCAGGCCGGGGGTGACGTACTTGCCGGTCCCGTCCACCACCACGGCGTCCGCCGGTGCCTCCACCGAAGGCCCCAGCGCCGCAATCCGCCCTTCCTGGAGCAGGATCGACCCGTTCGCGATCTCCTCGCCGGCCGCCGTCAGGATCGTGGCGTTCCGGATCAGAACCGGCGGGTTGGCATGGCGGCGGTAGGTGGAGGGGTACTGCGGCCGGTCGACGCACAGCGACTCGGCCGCCGCCCGCGCCGGGGTCGGACTCGCCGCGGGGCGGCCGCCGCCGGCAGCACAGGCGGCGCCGGTCCCCAGGGCGCACACGGCAACGACGTACCGTCTCACGGCGAAGTCTCTCCGGTTGGAGGTGTCCCGCTGGCCGACTTCACCAGCTCGTACACGAACGGCCCGCCTTCGATTTTCACGACGCGGCGCGGCGTGTCGTCGCTCACGTACAGCGCCATCGGCACCTGCATGCCCTCGAGCTCCACCTTGAGGGCGGCGAAGGTGCCGGCGGGCACGGTGATCGACTCCGCGGCGCCCACGCGCACCGTGAGCGGTTTCAGGGCCCCCTCGCCCGACGAGAACACCATCAAACGGAAGGTCTTCCCGGGCGCGAGCGGCAGGGCGGGGACGACCAGCGCCACCGCGTTGTCGTCGATCGTGCCCTCGACGATCGCCGTGTCCACCTCGATGGTCTTCGGCGTGCCACTCGGCTGCGGGATCGTCGCCCGTCCCTGGACGCGCCCGTTCGCGTAGGTGAGGTGCGTCTCCATGCTCTGCGGGCCGGCGCGGCCGGTCTGGTCGGCGCGCCGCATGGCGTAGGTCCTGGCGTCGAGCACCACCACGCTCTGCTGCTCCACGAATCCCCCGATGGCGGCGCGCTCGACGTACACGATCGAGTCGGGTGACCGCGTGATCGTCCCCACCTGGCCCCCCATCGGGTTGCCCCGAACGAGAATCCGGAAGCTGTCGCTCCGGCTCGCGAGCTGGGCGGGATCCAGGTCGAGCTGCGCCGCCCTGGGCGCGAGATCGGCCGGGGTGAGCGGCGCGCCCTCCACGTCCACGATGCGCACCGGCGCGATGGCCCGGAGCGGCTCGTAGATCTGCTGGCCGTCGCCCACGACCACGATGACCGACGAATCCGGCTGGATGGTGCGCCGCGCGCCCCGCGTCAGGTCGGCCGGCCTGAGGGCGGCGAGCCGTTCCCGGAACGTGCGGAGATAGCGCTCACCCAGCCCCAGCAGCTTGACGGTCGTCACCTGACCCGCGATCTGCTGCGGGGTCTCGATCTGGCGCGGAAACGACCCGATGAGGTACCCCTTGGCCGCGACGAGCTCGCTGTCGGCCACCGCCTCGGTGCGGATGCGGCGCAGCTGATGCCGGAGCTCGACCAGCGCGCTGTCGGTCACGGGCGTCCGGACCTCGGCGTTGGCCTGGAAATATCCCCGGTCCTGACGCCGCACGATGCGCGAGTACGACCCGTAGGTCCATCCCTTTTGCTCGCGGAGAATGAGGAACAGCCGCGCGTCGACCCCCCCGCCCAGAATCCGGTTCGCGAGCGTGGCGCTGTAGTAGATGGGATCGCCCGGCCGGTGGGCGAGGTTGCCCACCAGGATGTTCGACTGCTGCGAGCCGGGCCGGTGCACCAGCAGGATCTCCGTCGGCTTCGCGGCCGGCGGCGCGGCGGGGGTCGCGGCGCGACCCGGGGCCCCCGTCCAGCCGCGCAAGGCGCGCCCCGCCAGCTGACGCGCC
>JBOHSV010000492.1:0-8455 GCA_050921735.1 Gemmatimonadales bacterium
GACCTGGCCGCCCCCTACCGCCTCCCCGCCCCCGCCGACTCCGCGCTGGCGGTCTGGCTCGCCGCCGAGCCCCTGATCCAGGCCGACAACCCCCGCATCCGGGCGCAGGCGCGGCTGCTGGTGGGCCGCCAGCGGGACCCGGTCCGGGCGGCCGAGGCGCTGGCCAGGTGGGTGCACGACGAGATGCGGCGGGAGCCCACCGTGAGCGTTCCCAACGCGGTCCAGGTGTTCGAGACGCGGCGCGGCGACTGCAACGAGCACACCGTGTTGTTCGTGGCACTGGCCCGCGCCGCGGGTATCCCCGCCCGGCCCGTGGCCGGGCTCCTGTACCTCGACGGCCGCTTCTACTACCATGCCTGGCCCGAGATTTATCTCGGCGGCTGGGTGGCCGTCGACCCGACGCTGGGGGAGTTCCCCGCCGACGCAGGCCGCGTGCGCCTCGTGGTGGGCGGTCTGGCCCGGCACGTGGACCTCCTGCGGCTGGTCGGGAGGCTGGAGCTCGAGGTGCTATGATCCGGCTGGAGAACCTCACCAAGCTGTACGGCAGCTTCGTGGCGGTGGACGACATTTCGCTCCACGTGCCGCGCGGCGTCCTCTACGGGTTCCTGGGCCCGAACGGCGCCGGCAAGACCACCACCCTGCGGATCATCGCGGGCATCCTTCGGCCCACCCAGGGCCGCGTCCTGTTGGGCGGCGACGACGTGCACCAGCAGGCGATCGTCGCCAAACAGCGCCTGGGCTTCATCCCCGATCGGCCGTTCGTGTACGACAAGCTGACGGGGGCGGAGTTTCTCCGGTTCGTGGCGGGACTGTACGGGCAGGACGGCGAGGCGGTCGAGCGCCGCATCCACGAGTTGCTCGAGGTGTTCGAGCTGGCGAGCTGGAAGGACGAGCTCATCGAGGCGTACAGCCACGGCATGCGCCAGAAGCTCATCATCTCGAGCGCGCTCATCCACCGGCCCGAGTGCATCGTGGTGGACGAGCCGATGGTCGGCCTCGATCCCAAGGCGGCCCGGCTGCTCAAGGACATCTTCCGGCAGTTCGTGGGCAAGGGCGGGACCGTGTTGATGAGCACCCACACCCTCGAGGTGGCCGAGGCGATGTGCGATCGCATCGCCATCATCCAGCACGGGAAGATCGTCGCCGAAGGCACGGTCGACGAGCTGCGCCTGCAGCACCGCGCCGGGGACGCGAGTCTGGAGGAGTTGTTTTTCAAGCTCACGGGCGGGGCGCACGTCCGGGAGCTCGTCGAGGTGCTGGGCGGCACGCCGTGACGCAGCCCTCGCTGGCCCACGTGCTGCAGCCGAAGTGGCGCACCGCCCTGCAGCGGCTGCGGGAGGAGCGCTCCCGGGGCGGTCGCGGCAAACTCCTGATCCTCACGGTCGCCGGCCTGGCATTCTGGCTGGGTGTGTTCGGGGTGCTGTACCGCATGCTCAAGTACTTTCGCGGCGTCGAGGAGCTCGGGCCGCTGCTCGCCGCCAAGCTCCTCGGTCTCGCCCTGCTGTCGTTCATCGCCATCCTGATTCTCTCGAACGTGATCACGGCGCTGTCGAGCTTCTTTCTCGCCAAGGATCTCGACCTGCTGGTGTCGGCCCCGGTGGACTGGCTCCGGCTGTACCTGGCCAAGCTCGCGGAGACGGCGCTCCACTCGTCGTGGATGGTGGCGCTGATGGTCGTGCCGATCCTCGCCGCCTACGCCGTGATCTACCGGGGCGGGTGGCTCTTCATCCCGTACGCGGTGGCCGCCATCCTGCCGATGCTCGTCCTGCCGGCCGTGGTCGGCTGTGCCGTGACGCTCATCCTCGTCAACGTCTTTCCCGCCCGGCGCACCCGGGATCTGCTGTCGATCATCGCGCTCGGCGCGGCCGGCGGGGTGATCCTCCTGTTCCGCATCATTCGTCCCGAGCAGCTCGCGCGGCCGGAAGGATTCCGCAACCTGCTCGATTTCATCACCGTCCTGCGGACGCCCACCTCGCCGTTCCTGCCCAGCGAGTGGGCGACCGACGCGATCATGGGGTATCTCACGGGCGGCTTCCACCCGCTGCCGCTGTACCTGCTGTGGTCGACGGCGGCGGCCTTCGTGGCGCTCGGCGCCCTGCTGCACCGCGAGCTGTACGCGCCCGGCTTCACGAAGGCCCAGGAGGGAGCCGAGCGGTTCGTCCGCGGCGTGTTCTGGCGCTGGACGCTCGGGCTGGCGCTCGCGCCGCTCCCCGTGGCCAAGCGGGAGTTCGTGCTGAAGGACATCAAGATCTTTTTCCGGGACACCACCCAGTGGAGCCAGCTGATCCTGCTCGCCGTGCTCGTCGTCGTGTACCTCTTCAACATCCAGGCCCTGCCGCTGCACCGCGGCGAGCCGGTGGGCTTCTTCTACGTCACGCTCGTCTCGTTCCTCAATCTCGGTCTGGCGGGCTTTGTTCTCGCGTCGATCGCGGCCCGGTTCGTCTTCCCGGCCGTGTCGCTGGAGGGCCGCCAGATGTGGCTCCTGCGCTCGAGCCCGCTCGACCTCCGGGCGCTGCTCTGGTCGAAGTACTGGGTGGGCACGGTCCCGCTGCTCGTGCTGGCGCTCCTCCTCACGGGGCTCACCAACGTCCTGCTCGAGGTCTCACCGTTCATGACCATCATGAGCCTGGCGGCGATGAGCGCCCTGACGCTCGCCATCTCCGCCATGGCCCTCGGCTTCGGGGCGCTCTACCCCCAGTTCGAGACGGAGAACGCGGCCCAGATTCCCACGTCGTTCGGGGGACTCGTCTTCATGATGGCGACCATCGCGCTCCTCGCCGGGGTGATCGCGTCGCTGTGGCAGGCGGTCTACAGTTACGTGCGGGCGGTCTACGACGGCCGGCCGGTCGTGGTCGACGCCTGGATGATCCTGTGGTTCGCGGTGGCCGCCGCGTCGTGCGCGGCGGCCACGGTGATTCCCCTGCGGGTCGGTCTGAAGAAGATGGAAAGCTTCGAGTTCTAGGCCGGCTCAGCGGAAGCTGAAGCCCCCGACGATCTGGAACGAGCTGCCGTCTCCGAGAATGAACTTGGCCTCCACGTACGGCGCCGTGCGCGTGCGCCGGCCCTCGAGTCCCGCCAGGAGGTTGAGCCCCGTGTCCGACCCGCTCACGCCGCTCACGCTCCGCCGCGAGTAGTTCAGCCCGCCCCCGACATACAACGCCCCGTACCGCGTGGGCGGGCGGAACTTCAGGTCGGCGTTCAGGCTCCACAACGAGCCCGGATCCACGAAGTAGTAGTCGAACGACGGGTACAGCTCCACGCGCGGCGTGATGGGCCAGGACACCTGGGCGCCGACGAGCAGGTCCTCGACGTCGAAGTTGTACCCCAGATGGCCGCCCCAGCGGGGCGCCAGCGGCGCCGCGGCGGGCCGGCCGCGCGCTCGACGCTGCGCCTCCACCGGCGCGGCCAGCATCACGAGCACCAGTACGACCATCGCCACCCGCACGGGATGCGCGTTCACGGTCTCTCCTCGCGGTAAGAGGGCCGCACACTGATACGCGGCCTGCGGCCGAAGCGCAAGATCCGCGATCTGCCCCGTGGTTCCGTCCGGCCCGCCCGGGACGTACAATACCCGCGTATGAGCGCGCCCGCTGCGCTGGCGGCGAGTGGCGAGCGGCGCCGCCTCGTCGTCGTCAGCAACCGTCTTCCGTTCACCGTCGAACGGCACGCCGGACGGCCCTCGGTCCGGCGGTCGTCGGGGGGGCTGGTGTCGGCGCTCACGCCGGTGCTGCGGGACCGGGGCGGCGTGTGGATCGGGTGGCCGGGGCCGGGCGCCGCCCGGCTGGACGAGGTCGCCGCCGACCTGCCCGAAGCCGACCGCGTCCGCTACGTCGCCGTCCCGCTCTCCGCCCGCGAAGTGTCGCTGTACTACGGCGCCTTCTCCAACCGCACGCTGTGGCCGCTGTTCCATTACTTCGTGGCCCGGACCCAGATCGACGAGGGGACGTGGCGCGCCTACGACCGGGTGAACGAGCGGTTCGCCCGCGCCGCGGCGGAGGCCAGCACC
Organism: Gemmatimonadales bacterium; assembly: GCA_050921735.1. Lineage (GTDB taxonomy): Bacteria > Gemmatimonadota > Gemmatimonadetes > Gemmatimonadales > GWC2-71-9 > DATLXT01. The sequence continues at coordinate 4,007 of JBOHSV010000492.1, forward strand.
GACGAGGCGGTCGTCTGGGTGCACGACTACCACCTGCTGCGGGCACCGCTGCACGTCCGCCAGCTTGCGCCGGGCCGCCGCGTCGCGTTCTTCCTCCACATCCCGTTCCCGGCCTACGACCTGTTTCGGCTCCTGCCGTGGGCGCGCTCCATCATGCGGGGGCTCCTGGCGGCGGACCTCGTGGGCTTCCACATCGGCGACTACGCCGATCATTTCCTCACGTGCGCCGAGCGGCTGTTGGGGTGCGAGGTGGACCGGGCGCGCGGCGTGGCACAGTGGGAGGGCCGCGCGGTCACGGTCGGCGCTTTTCCCCTCGGCATCGACGTCGCGGGCTTCGAGGCGCTCGCGCACGAGGCCGGGCCGCCCGACCCGCCGGCGCCCGACCGCCCCCGCACCATCGTGGGCGTCGACCGGCTGGACTACACCAAGGGCGTCCACGAGCGCCTGCTGGCCTTCGAGCGGCTGTTCGAGCGCCATCCGGGATACCGGCGCGCGGTGGTGTTCACCCAGCTCCTGGTGCCCAGCCGGGAGTTCGTCGCCGAGTACCGCGAGCTGAAGCGCGAGATCGACGAGACCGTGGGGCGCATTAACGGGCGCTTTTCGGATCACGGGTGGACCCCGATCCGCTACCTGGTGCGCTCGCTCCCCCCCCGGGACCTGGTGGCGTTCTACCGGCGCGGCGATGCGGCGCTGGTCACCCCGCTGCGCGACGGCATGAACCTGGTCGCCAAGGAGTACGTCGCCGCGCAGCTCGAGGAACGGGGGGTGCTCGTGCTGTCCGAACTGGCGGGCGCGGCGCAGGAGCTCCAGGAAGCCTTGCTGGTCAATCCGTTCGATCTCGACGCCATGGCCGATGCCCTGCACCGCGCGCTCTCGATGCCGGAAGACGAGCGGCAGGCCCGCATGGCGGCGCTGCGCGACCGCGTCCACGCCCACACCGTGCAGGACTGGGTGAGCCAGTTTCTGGACGCCGCCGACCGCGCGTCGGTGCGCGCGCGCGCCGAGGCCGCTTCGCCCGCAGATCTCGTGCTCCGGCGGCTCGAGCCCTGGCTGCGCCAGCGCCCCACCACCGCGGTGTTCCTCGACTACGACGGAACGCTCACGCCCATCGTGCCGCGGCCCGAGGACGCGGTCCTCTCGGACGCGGCGCGCGACGCCCTGCGGCAGGCCGCCCTCACCCCCGCGCTCGATCTGGTCATCGTCTCGGGCCGCGCCCTCGGCGACATCCGCGAGCTGGTGGGCGTGCCGGGCCTGACCTACGTGGGCAATCACGGGTTCGAGATGGAAGGCCCCGGCTTCAGCTTCCGGCCGGGCGACCTGACGCAGTATCAGCGGCTGCTCGAGCGCGCCGCTGCGGCGCTGGACACGATCGGGGCCGCCGGGGCGCACGTGGAGCGCAAGGGACCCACGGTCAGCTTTCACGTGCGGGAAGTGGCGCCCGATGAGCGCGAAGCCGCCGAACGGGACGCGGTGGCCATCCTGAAGCGCCACGGCCTGCGCGTGACGCGCGGCAAGATGGTGGTCGAAGGGCGGCCGCCGCTCGAATGGGGCAAGGGGCACGCGGTGCTGCACGTGCTGCGCGCCCGTCACGGCGAGCACTGGACGGCGCGCGTCCGGGCGATCTACGTGGGCGACGACGTCACGGACGAAGACGCGTTCCGCTCGCTGCACGGGATTGGCCGCTCCATTTGCGTGGGGCCATCCCCCTCCGGGGGCGCCGTGCAGGCCGATTACACGCTCCCCGACCCCGCCGCGGTGGTGCACCTCCTGCGGCGGCTCGCGGCCGGCGGGTTCGCCGAGCCGCGGGCGTGAGCGGCTCTACTTGAGGGGCGGGCCCAAGCGCTCAGCCTCGGCCTGCCTTGCAATGAGTCGTTCTGCAAAGCCACCCGTTTGCCGCATAAGATGCAGCTCGGCGTATTATCTTGCGAGATCCGGAGTGGCCCCTACCGCGCCGCCCCACGCTCCGCCGGCAGATACGCCCGCTCCACGTACTCGCGCACCATCCGGCTGGCCGAAAACCGCGGCGCGATCGTCGCGATCGCGCTCTTCATCATGGCGATCCAGCGGCGCGGCAGGTCCTGCGCGTCCCGGGCGTAGTACGCGGGAATGACCTCCTCCTCGAGCAGCCGGTAGAGGGCCTGCGCATCGGCCGCGTCCTGCGAGGCCTCGTCCGCGGGCGGCTCGCCCGCCCGTCCCGCGTTCCCCACGATGGCCCACCCGTTGCTCCCGTCGTACGCCTCGGGCCACCACCCGTCCAGAATGCTGACGTTGAGGCCGCCGTTGGTACCCGCCTTCTGCCCGCTCGTCCCGCTCGCCTCCATCGGCCGGCGCGGCGTGTTGAGCCACACGTCGGCGCCCTGCACCAGCATGCTCGCCACCCGCAGGTCGTAGTCCTCGAGGAAGCACACCCGGCCGCGCAGGCCGGGCTCCTGCCCCATCAGCACCACCTGCCGGATCAGGTCCTGCCCCGGGCGGTCGGCCGGATGCGCCTTGCCCGCGAACACGATCTGCACCGGACGCTCGGCGTGCGCCACGAGACGACGGAGCCGCTCGCGATCGCTGAACACGAGCCACACGCGCTTGTAGGTCGCAAAGCGGCGCGCGAATGCGATGGTCAGGGCCGCCGGATCGAACCAGCCGTCCAGCGCGCGCAGCTCGTCCGGCGTGCCGCCGTGGCGCGCCAGCTGCTCGCGCAGCCGCGCCCGCATGAAATGGAGCAGGCGCTGCTTCTGGGTCTGGTGCGCAGCCCAGATCTCTTCATCGGGGATGTCGCGCACCCGCGCCCACGCCTCCGGGTCGAGCAGCAGGTCCTGCCACTCGGCCCCGAGATGCCGCTCGAGCAGCTCCCGCATGGCCCGGCCGCACCACGTGGCGGTGTGCACGCCGTTCGTGATGGGATGGATCACAGGCTCGCCCGGCGGGGCATCGGGCCGCAGGTGGCGCCACATGCGGTCGCACACCTCCGCGTTGAGCCGGCTCACCGCGTTCGCGAACCCCGTGGCCCGCAGGCCCACGGCCGTCAGATTGAACGGCGCCGGCTCGGCGTGATCCGCGCGGCCCAGCGCCAGCAGCTCGGGCACCGTTATCGGAGTGCCGCCCGCCAGCGGCGCGAGGTACCGTGTGGCCAGGGCAGGATCGAACTGCTCGTGCCCGGCCGGCACCGGCGTATGCGTCGTGAACACGCCCCCGGGCCGGACCGCCGCGAGCGCCCGGTCCAGCGACTCGCCGCGCTCCGCCGCCCGCTCCCGCAGTCGCTCGACCTGAACGAACGTGCTGTGGCCCTCGTTGACGTGCCAGGCGGCCGGCTCGATTCCGAGCCCACGCAGCGCCCGCACGCCCGCCACGCCGAGCAGCAGCTCCTGGGCCAGTCGCAGCTCGCGAGACCGGACATAGAGCACGTTCGTGATCGTCCGGTCGGCCGGATCGTTCTCGTCCACATCGGTGGTGAGCAACAGCAGGGGCACCCGCCCGACCTGGGCGAGCCACACGCCCACCGCCACCTCGCGCCCCGGGAACGGCACCCGCACCACGAGACGCCCCGCCGCCACGCCCGCGACGGGCCGCACCGGCAGCCGGTTGAAGTCGTACTCGACGTACGTGTGCTGCTGGAGCCCGTCCCCGTCCACGGTCTGATGAAAGTACCCGTGCCGGTAGAGCAACCCCATGCCCACCAGCGGGACGCCGAGATCACTCGCGCTCTTCAAGTGGTCCCCGCTCAACACCCCCAACCCCCCGGCGTACAGCGGGAGGCTCGGATGCAGGCCGTACTCCATCGAGAAGTAGGCCACCGGGCCGGCGTCGCCGGCGCCATGCTCGCGGCCGAACCAGGTGGCGCCGGCGCCGTTCATGTACTGCTCGAAGGCGCCGATGACCGAGGTGTAGGCGCTCGTGAAGGTCTCGTCGTCGGTGAGCTGGCGCCACCGCGCGGGCTCCACGTTGATCAGCAGCTGCACGGGGTTGCGGTACATGCGCCAGGCGACCCCGTCGATCAGGGCGAACAGCTCCTGCGCGCGTGGCGTCCACGCCCACCACAGGTTGTAGGCGAGATCGTACAGCGCGCGCATCTCGGAGGGGAGCTCGATGTCGCCGACGGGTACGTACGGCACGTCGATCAGCGGGCGGGCTATGGCCATCGGCGCAAAAGATCGCGACGACCGGCGTCCCGGGGCAAGGCGTCGCCCCAGGCGCGCCGCACTTCCGGACTCGCCTCGAGCTCCTCGAGGGTGATCCGGTTCCGCCGCGTCCAGCTCGGATAGCGGTCGCGCCCGACGCCCGGAAGGTTGACCGGTTCGGCCTCTCCCATCAGGTCGTCGAGCGCAAGGCCGACGAGCGGCGCGGGCGTGCGGCCCAGGAACGCGTGGACCGCGCCGCACAGGCGGTCGAGTGATTCCGGCTCGCGGGCGGAGGGGAGCACCCGATCCGCGGCCAGACGGCGCAGCAGCGCGCGGC
>JBOHSV010000493.1:0-4781 GCA_050921735.1 Gemmatimonadales bacterium
CCCAGCCGCAGCTCGCGCAGCTCGCGGACGGGCAGGCGCAGGTCGGCGAAGTCGTCCTTGCTCCATCGCCCCGCCCGCTGCGCCGCGAGCGTGTGGTCGAGCGCGCGGGCGAAGTACGCCACGGCGGCGAGGACCCAGTCGGCCATCGGCTCGGCGTGCACGCCGGCCGAGTTGGTGAACACGATCCCCGCCCCCGCCCCACGCAGCGGGGGCAGGCTGGCGCCCACGCCCGCCGTCCCGGAGTGCGCCCACCGCAAGGTGTCCCGGCCCGCCTGCACGACGCCCGCCGGCACGCCGTAGCCGAGGTACACCTCGGCGCCGCGCGCGGCGCCCGCCGCCTCCGCCGAGCCGGCGCCGCCGTCACCATCCGACACGGCCGGCGCCCGAACCTCGACCACCTCCCAGCCCGGCCCGAGCGCCTCGCGGATCGACGCCACGACAGCAGCCGGGACGCGCCAGGCGAGGCGTGGCGACGCCAGGTCGACCACCAGGCGCCGCGTCACTCCCCCGTCGAGACGGTCCGGACGGCGGGCTGGTGCAGCAGCGCGACCATCACCTGGTCGTGCAGGCGCTTGGGACCGCGCAGCTCGTACTCCAGCACCAAATCGACACTCTCCCGCCGGCTGGCCTGCCGCACGATCGCGAGCCCCGCGCGCTGGATCAGGGCGTCGAGGTCCTGCGCGGCGGCGGGATCCGGCCGCGCGTGGATGGTGATCCGGCTGGTGGTGGCCTGACGCTCCACGAACCCCTCGGCCCACCCGAGCCCCTTGAGCACGGCGAGCACCAGGATGGCGCTGCCCAGGGCCTCGAAGTAGTAGCCGGCGCCGAGCGCCACGCCGATGGCCGCCACCACCCAGATGGTGGCGGCGCTCGTGAGGCCCACGACGGTGCCGCGCGCGTGCAGGATCGTGCCCGCGCCGATGAACCCCACGCCGGTGACGATCTGGGCGGCGACGCGCGTCGGGTCGGCGGCCGGGCCCCCGATGGTCATGGAGAGCTGGGTGAAGATCACCGAGCCCATGCAGATCAGGATGTTGGTCCGGAGCCCCGCGGGCTTGCCCGACAGCTCGCGCTCCAGGCCGATGGCCCCGCCGAGCAGGGTCGCCAGGCCGAGCTGGAGCATGAGGTCCAGCCGCAGCACCTGCACCACACCGTCGAGCAGCTCGCGCATCACGCCTCCGCCCGGTCGAGGAGCCCCATGTGCCGCCGCGCCTCGGCCATGGTCCGGACGGCGAGGGCGCGGGCTTTCCGCGCCCCGGCGGCCAGCAGCGCGCGCACCCGCCCCGGCTTGGCCCGGAGCTCCTGACCGCGCTCGCGGATGGGCGCGAGCGCGGCTATCATATGGTCCGCGAGCACCCGCTTGCAGTCGAGGCACCCCCACGCCGCGGTGCGGCAGTTGTGCGCGACCCGCTGCACGACGTCGGGCGGCGAAAAGCCCTGGTGGATGGTGTAGAGGTTGCAGATCTCGGGCGTCCCGGGATCCTTCCGCGTGACGCGCGCGGGATCGGTGGCGGCGGGCTTCAGCTTCTCCCAGATGGCTTCCGGCGAGTCGAACAGCCCGATCGTGTTCCCCAGGCTCTTGGACATCTTGGCCTTCCCGTCGAGGCCCAGCACGCGCTTCGTGGAGGTGAGCTGGGCCTGCGGCTCGGGGAAGAGATCGCCGAAGCGCGCGTTCCAGCGCCGCGCGATCTCGCGCATCAGCTCGAGGTGCTGGAGCTGGTCTTCGCCCACCGGCACCAGCGTGGCCCGGTACAGCAGCACGTCGGCCGCCTGGAGCACCGGATAATTGAGCAGCCCCGCCGGGACGCTCTCCTGGCGTTGGGCCTTGTCCTTGAACTGCGTCTGCCGCTCCAGCTCCCCGAGCGGCGTCACCGTCGTCAGCAACCAGTTGAGCTCGGTATGTTCCGCCACATGCGACTGCACGAACACGATCGCCCGCTCCGGGTCGAGCCCGGCCGCGAACAGGCTTACCGCCATTTCGAGGGTGCGCTGCGGCAGCTCCGCCGGCTCGTACGCCTGGGTGAGCGCGTGCAGGTCCACCACGCTGAAGAGGCAGTCGTGCGGGTCCTGGAGGCGGACCCAGTCCTGCACGGCGCCCAGGTAGTTGCCGATGTGCAGCTCGCCGGAAGGCTGGATGCCGGAGAACACGCGCGCCATGGGCCTGCAACCTACGGCCCCGCCTAGGGACGCCGCAAGGTGCGGAATCTCTTGGACTTAGTCGACGCCGCCCGGGCGGCCGCGGCACGCGCGGCCGAGTACCTGCGCGGCGCGCGCCCGCCGGCCGACACCGACTGGGCCGAGAAGGATCGCAGCGATTTCGTGACCGCCGTGGACCGGCGCGCCGAGGAAATCATCGTCGCCGCGCTGACCCGCGCCGTCCCCGGCTCCACGGTCCTGGGCGAGGAGCTGACGCCCGACGCATCGCCCGACGGCGACGTCGTCTGGGTCGTCGACCCGCTCGACGGGACGACCAATTTTCTGCGCGGCTACCCGCAATACGCCGTGTCGATTGCGTGCGCCGTGCGCGGTGCGCTGAGCGTGGGCGTCGTGCACGACGTGACGCGGAATCTGGTGTATCGCGCGGCCACGGGGCACGGCGCGTGGCTCGGTGAGATACGGCTCGCGGTGTCGGCCGTGAGCGAGCCGCGGCGCGCGCTGGTCGGCACCGGATTTCCGTACAAGCGGTTCGAGCACATGGACGCGTACCTGAAGCAGCTCGCCACCGTGCTGCGGGAGACGAGCGGCGCGCGCCGCGCCGGGGCGGCGTCGCTCGACCTCGCCGATGTGGCGGCGGGCCGTCTGGACGGGTTCTGGGAGCTGCTGCTCGCCCCGTGGGACAAGGCAGCGGGCGCGGTGCTCGTGCGCGAGGCCGGCGGCGTGGTGACGACGCTCGAGGGCGACGACGATATCTTGCGGCACGGCTCCATCGTGGCGGGGAATCCCGCCCTGCATTCCTGGCTCCTGAACCGGTTGAGGAACGGATAATGCCCGCTCCCCTCGTCGAATGCGTTCCGAACTTCTCCGAGGGCCGCGATCCGGCCGCCCTCGCCGCGCTGCGTGACGCGCTGTCCGGGGTGCCCGGCGTGCACCTGTTGGACGTGCAGGCGGACGCCTCGCATCACCGCTCGGTGTTCACGTTCGTGGCGCCGCCCGACGCGGCGCTCGAGGCCGCCTTCCGGGCCGTGCGGGTCGCGCGCGAGCGCATCGACCTCACCCGCCATCAGGGCGAGCACCCCCGGATGGGGGCGACCGACGTCGTGCCGTTCGTGCCGGTGCGCGACATCACGATGGCGGCATGCGTCGCCCTCGCCCGGCGCCTGGCGGAGCGCGTGGGACGGGAGCTCGAGATCCCGGTCTACCTGTACGCCGCCGCGGCCACCCGCCCGGAGCGCGAGCGGCTCCCCACCATCCGCAAGGGGCAGTTCGAGGGCCTGCGCGGGCGCATCGGGACCGATCCCGCGGCGGACCCGGACTTCGGACCGCAGGCGATTCATCCCACGGCCGGCGCCACGGCGATCGGCGCGCGGCCGTTCCTGGTGGCCTACAACGTCTACCTCGACTCCACCGACGTCCGGATCGCCAAGGAGATCGCCAAGACCATCCGCACCTCGAGCGGCGGCCTCCCGGCCGTGCAGGCGGCGGGGTTCCAGGTGGACGGCAGGGCACAGGTCTCGATGAACCTGCTCGACATCGACCGGACGCCACCCGCCGTCGTGTATGCGGCCATCGAGCGGGAGGCCCGCGCGCGCGGCGCGGATATCTGGAAGAGCGAGCTGGTGGGGCTGATCCCGGAGCGCGCCATCCTGGGAGCGGGGGCGGCGTCCCTCAAGCTGCCCGACCCCATGGACCACCTGCTCGAGGCCAGGATCCGAGCCGCCGAGGGGCCGACGCTGGATGGCTGGATCGAGGAGCTGGCCGGTGGCGCTCCGGTGCCGGGCGGCGGTAGCGCCGCGGCCCTGGCGGGCGTGCTGGCGGGCGCGCTCGTCGCCATGGTCGCCCGCCTGACGCTGGGCCGCACGGCGTATGCCCGGGAGGAGCCAAGGGCGCGGGAAATCCTGGTCGAAGCCGACGCGCTGCGCGCCGAGCTGCGCCGCCTGGTGGACCGCGACGCCGAGGCGTACGCGGGGGTGAGCGCGGCCTACAAGAGGCCCAAGGACGGTTCCGGACGCGGCGCCGCGATCGACGAGGCGCTGTTGGGAGCGGCGCGGACGCCGCTCGAGACCGCGCGCCGGGCGGCGCGCCTGGCCGCGCTGGCGCAGGAAATCGGCCGGATCGGCAACCGGAACGCGGCGAGCGATGCCCGGGTGGCGCAGGGCCTGGCGCGGGCCGCGCTGGCCGGCGCGGTGGAGAACGTTCGGGTCAACGTGGCCTCGCTGTCGGAGGCACGGTTGGGGCAGGCAGTGCTGGAGGAGGCGGAGGGCTTAGTCGGCGGCTAGGGTCAGTACCCGCGCCCCGTCGTCCCTCACCGCCACGGTGTGCTCGAAGTGCGCCGACAGCGATCCGTCCTGCGTCACCACGGTCCACTTGTCGCCCAGTGTCCGCACGGCGGGACCGCCGAGATTGACCATCGGCTCGATGGCGATGGTCATGCCGGGCGCGAGTCGCGGTCCGCGCTTGGGCTTTCCGTAATTGGGGACCTGCGGCTCTTCGTGGAAGCTCGCGCCGATGCCGTGGCCCACCATCTCCCGCACCACGGAATAGCCTGCGCCCTCGGCCACGGTCTGTACCGCGTGGCCGATGTCGCCCACATGATTGCCGGCCCGCGCCTGGGCGATCCCGGC
>JBOHSV010000494.1:0-4479 GCA_050921735.1 Gemmatimonadales bacterium
CTCCCCTGCATGGACGACGACGACCTGCGCCGCGGGCGCCCCACCACCCACCGCGCGTTCGACGTGCCCACGGCCACGCGCGCCGGGTTCCATATGGTGGCGCTCGCGGCGCGGGTGCTGGCGCGCGGGCTGGAGCGGCTGGCCTTGTCGGCCGAGCGCCGGCGGCAGATCGCGCTCGAGCTGGTCCGCGCCGCGGGGGCGGGGGGCATGATCGGCGGCCAGTGTCTGGACCTCGAGGCCGAGGGCCGACGCGTGTCGCGGGCCGAGCTCGAGGCCCTGCACCGGCGGAAGACGGGCGCCCTGATCGGCGCGTCGTGCGTCATCGGCGGCCTGGCGGCGGGCGACGGCGTCCCGCCGGCGTACGTCGAGGCGCTGCGCCGCTACGGCGAAGCCATCGGGCTGGCGTTCCAGATCGCGGACGACGTGCTCGACGCCACGGCGACCTCGGACCAGCTCGGCAAGACGGCCGGCAAAGACGCGGCCCGGGCCAAGTCCACCTTCGTCGCGCTGCTGGGCGTCGGAGCGGCGCGCGCCGAGGCCGAGCGGCTGGGGGCGCGGGCCGTGGCCAACTTGCGGGACGCCGGGTTAGTTTCCCCTACGCTCGTGCAGCTCGCCCACTACATCGTCACGAGGCCCAACTGACCGTGCTCGATTCCATCCGCGAACCCGCTGACGTCAGGCGCCTGCGGCGCGACCAGCTCCAGCCGCTCGCCGACGCAGTGCGCCGGCGCCTGATCGAGGTCGTGTCCCAGACCGGCGGCCACATCGGCGCGGGCCTGGGCGTGGTCGAGCTGACGGTGGCGCTGTGCCACGCGTTCGACTCGCCGCGGGACAAGATCGTGTGGGACGTCGGGCACCAGGGGTATCCGTGGAAGATCCTCACGGGGCGCAACGACCGCCTGCCCACCCTGCGCCAGGCCGGCGGCCTGTCGGGGTTCCTGCGGCGCACCGAGAGCGCACACGACCAGTTCGGGGCCGGGCACGCCGGCACCGGGCTGTCGGCGGCGCTGGGGATGGCGACGGCGCGCGACTTGCGCGGGGAGGACTACTACGTCGTCGCCGTCGTGGGCGACGGGGCGCTCACCTGCGGCCTGCCGTACGAGGCGATGAACAACGCGGGGCACTCCGACCGCGACCTCATCATGGTGCTGAACGACAACGGGATGTCGATCGCGCCCAACGTCGGCGCGATGAACAAGTACCTCGGCTCCATCATCGCGAGTCCGATCACCGTGCGGATCCGGGAGCGGGTGAAGGAGATGATCGAGAAGGTCTCGCACATCGTGGGCGGGCCGCGCCTGGTCGAGTTCGCGAAGAACCTCGAGGAGAGCATCAAGAACCTGTGGTCGCCCGGCATGCTGTTCGAGGAGCTGGGGTTCCGCTACTTCGGGCCGCTCGACGGACACGACATCGACCAGCTGCTCCAGACGTTCGACATCGTGAAGCGCCTCGACGGGCCGCGGGTCGTGCACGTGATCACGGAGAAGGGCAAGGGGTTCCCGCTCCCCGAGCCCGACCTGGAGAAGTACCACGCGCGCGCGCCGTACGATCCGGTGACGGGCCAGCTCAAGCCGGTCAAGCCGGGGCCGCCCCAGTGGACCAAGATCTTCGGCGAGGCCATCACCCAGCTCGCGGCCGAGTATCCGGATCTCGTGGCGATCACCGCCGCGATGCCGTCGGGGACGGGGACGAACCTGTTCCAGAAGAAGTGGCCGCAGCGCTTCTTCGACGTCGGCATCGCCGAGGCGCACGCGACCACGTTCGCCGCGGGCCTCGCGACGCAGGGCGTCCGGCCCATCGTGGCGATCTACTCCACGTTCCTCCAGCGCGCCTACGACAGCATCATCCACGACGTGGCGATCCAGAAGCTCCCCGTGATCTTCTGCCTGGACCGCGCGGGCATGGTCGGGGAAGACGGGCAGACCCACATGGGGCTGTACGACCTCGCCTACATGCTGGCCGTGCCGCACATGACGGTCACCGCGCCCAAGGACGGCGCGGAGCTGATCGGGCTGCTGCGCTGCGCGCTGGCGCGCGGCGACGGCCCGTTCTGCCTGCGCTATCCCCGGGACAAGGCGCCGGGCGAGGCGCCCCCGGCCGCGGAAGTGGCGCCGATTCCCTACGGGACCTGGGAGGTGCTGCGCCGCGGCAAGGACTGCGCCGTGCTGGCGGTCGGCGTGATGTGCCGCCCGGCGCTCGACGCCGCGGACGCCCTGGCCGCCGACGGGTTCGACGTCACCGTGGTGAACTGCCGGTTCGTGAAACCCGTGGACCGCGAGCGGCTGGAGGAGCTGGCCGGCGGCCACAGCCTGCTGGTGACGGTCGAGGACGGCACGGTGGTCAACGGGTTCGGCGCGAGCGTCGCGGCCCTGCTCGCGGTGGCGGCCCCCGGCGTGCGCGTCGTCACCCTCGGCGTGCCGGACCGCACCTACGAGCACGCCCCCCGCGCCCGCCAGCTCGACGAGGTGGGCCTCACCGGCGCCGGCATCGCCGCCCGCATCCGCGCGCTCGCGGCCGAGGAGTCGCTCCAGGCGACATGAACGTCGGGATCGTCGGGAATCCCAGCTACCGCGATCTCGGCCACCTGCTGGCGACCATCTCGCGGGCCGCTCCGCGGCTCGGCATCACGCTGCTCAGCGAGGAGCGCCTGCTTCCGCTCTGGCCCCAGCCGGCCCCCGCGGCGCTCGACGGCTCGACCGCGCTCGACTGCCTCGTCACGCTGGGCGGCGACGGGACCCTGTTGCGCGGGGCCCGCGCGCTGAACGACTCCGCCACCCCGATCCTCGGCATCAACCTGGGGCGGGTCGGGTTCCTGACCACCGCGTCCGCCCAGACGCTCGACTGGGCGCTCGACGCCCTGGTGCGCAAAGCCTACGCCACCGAGGCCCGCCTCACGCTGGTCTCCGTCATCGAGAGCCGCCAGGGCGCGCCGCGCGAGGAGCCGTCCGTCCTGAACGACGTGGTCGTGCACAAGGGGGGCGTGGCGCGGGTGGTGCGTCTGCGCGTGTCCGTGGACGGCGACGAGGTCGGCCAGTACTCGGCCGACGGCATCATCGTCGCCACGCCCACGGGCTCGACGGCGTACTCGCTCTCGGCCGGCGGGCCCATCGTCGTGCCGGCGGTCGACGCCATCGTGGTCACCGCCATCTGTCCCCACACCCTCGCCGTCCGCCCGCTGGTGCTGCCGTCGCACTCGGTCGTGACCGTCGAGCCGATCCCGCCGTGGACCGAGGAGGTGCTGGTGTCGTTCGACGGGCAGGTGGGCACCACCATCCAGCCGGGCGAGCGCGTGCTGGTGCGGCGCGGCGAGCGGCCCGTGATGCTGGTGCGGCTGGGACCGGAGAGCTTCTTCGCCCGGATGCGGAAGAAACTCCAGTGGGGTGATCTCACGGACCGCGAGCGGCGCTGATGCTCGCCGAGCTGCGCGTCCGCGATCTCGCCGTCATCGCCGACGTCACCCTGCCGCTGAACCCCGGCCTCAACGTCCTCACCGGCGAGACCGGCGCGGGGAAGTCCATGCTGGTGGACGCGCTCGCGCTGCTGCTCGGCGAGCGCGCGTCGGCCGACGTCGTCCGCCCCGGCGCCGAGAAGGCGGTGGTGGAAGGCGCCTTCGATTTGACCCCTTCCGCCCCTTTCCGTCTCTTACCGTCCCTTTCCGCCCTCGGGGTGGAGGTGGGGGACGGGGGTCTCGTCATCAAGCGCGAGATCTATCCCGAGGGCCGCTCCCGCGCCTGGGTCAATGGGAGTCCCACCACGGTCGCGGTGCTCGCGAAACTGGGCGAGCTGCTCGTGGACCTGCACGGGCAGCACGACACGCAATCGCTGCTGCGGGCGGACGTGCAGCGCGACATCCTCGATGCACTCGCCGACGCCGCGATGGAGCGCGCCGCGGTGCGCGATGCGCACCAGCGGCTGCGCGACCTGGAGCGGCGCGAGGCGGAGCTCCGGGCGCGGCAGGAGGACGTCCGCCGCAAGGCCGACTACCTCCGGCACGTGGTCGCGGAGATCGAGCGGGCGGCGCCGCGCCTGGGCGAAGACGAGGCCCTCGAGACCGAAGCGCGGCGCCTGGCCCACGCCGACGACCTGGGCCGCCTGGCGCGCGAGCTGGAGCAGGCGCTGGAGACCACGGGGCTCGCGCGGGCGGCGAAGGCGCTGGCCGGGCTCGAGCGGCTCGATCCCTCGACCGCGCGCTGGCGCGAGCTGCTGGACGGCGCGTTCGCCAACGTGCAGGAGCTGGCCGCCGCGGCGCGCGACTACGCGGGCGGCATCGAGGCCGACCCGCAACGCCTGGCGCAGCTCGAGGAGCGGCGCGACGCGCTGTTCCGCCTCAAGCAGAAGCACGGGCCCGCCACCGCCGACGTGCTGGCGACGCGCGACCGCTCGGCGAAGGAGCTCGAGCTGCTCGACACGGCGGACCTCGACCTCCGCACCATCGCCGCCGAGTGCGACACGGCGGCCCGCGATTTCGCCCGCGCGTGC
>JBOHSV010000495.1:0-2544 GCA_050921735.1 Gemmatimonadales bacterium
GTCATGTGCATCTCCGATTCGCAGCCATCCGAGCAGCTCGGCCGTCGCCAGCACGACGAACAGCGGGTTGTTGGTCAGATAACGCCGCCAGACGTGGCGCGGCTGCTGCGCCAAGCGATACGCCCACTCGAGACCGGCCCGCTGGAGCACGGCCGGCGCCCGGCGCAGCCTCCCGGTGTGATAGTCGAACGCCGCGCCGACGGTGACGATCACCTTCGCGCGAAGGCGTCCGGCCATCGCCGCCGCCCAGCGCTCCTGCCTCGGCGTGCCGAGTCCGACCCAGACGATATCCGGCGCGGCGGCGTTGATCTCCCGCGCCACCGCGTCCAGCTCGTCGTGGCCGAGCTCGCGGAACGGTGGCGCATGCCACCCCGCGACGAGCAGAGCCGGAAATCTGCGCGCCAGCGTCAGCGCAAGCCGCTCGGCGACGCCCGCCGCTCCGCCGTAGAAGAAATGCCGCACGCCCGTCCCGGCCGACCGGCCGCAGGTCTCGAGCATGAGGTCGGGTCCGGAGGCCCGCACCATCCCCCTGCGCCCCTTCATTCTGCCGACCCACACGAGCGGCATGCCGTCCGCACACACGAGCGCCGCGTTCCCGAGGATGCGGTGGAACTCCCTGTGCCGCCATGCCTCGACCACGCCATGAACGCTCGTCGCGCACACGTAGCGCGCGGCCGGGCGCTCGGTAACCTCCGCCGCCCACCGCACCACCGCGTCCGCGCACCGGCCGACGTCGCCCACCGCGATGGGCACGCCGAGAACGGAAACCGGTTCGGCGGCGTCCGGCATTCACACCGCGCCGTTGCGCCGCACCACCGCCGGGACCGTCTTGAGCAGGATCTTCAGATCGAGCAGCAGCGACCACTCGCGCACGTAGCGCGCGTCGAGCTCCACGACTTCCTCGAAGTCCACGATGTCCGAGCGGCCGTTCACCTGCCACAGGCCGGTGATGCCGGGTTTGGCGCCGAGCCGGCTGTAGTGGTGCAGCTGGTAGTCCGAGAAGTCGGTCTCGGGAAACGGGCGGGGGCCCACGAGCGACATCTCGCCCTTCAAGACGTTCCAGAGCTGGGGCAGCTCGTCCAGGCTCCAGCGCCGCAGGAACCGGCCCACGCGCGAGACGCGCGGGTCGTTCGGGATCTTGAACAGGCGTGGGTCGCCGGAGCGGTTCAGGTGCGCGACGGACGCCTTGAGCGTCTCGGCCCCGTCCACCATGGTCCGGAACTTCAGCATCCAGAACGGCCGGCCGCCGATCCCGATGCGCATCTGGCGGAACAGCACCGGCCCGCGCGAGTCGAGCTTGATGACCGCCGCGATCAGGAGGAACACCGGGGGGAGCAGCAGCAGCCCGAGCGCGGCGCCCAGCAGGTCCGCCACCCGCTTCACCGCGAACTGCTGGGCCTTGAGGGTCTGCGCCGTCAGCTCCACCACCGGCTGGCTCCGCTTCCACACGAGGCCCGGCTGGACGTGGGCCACGTCGAACGCGGGCGGCACGGTGAACACGTGACACCCGGCCGTGACCGCGTGGTCCACCACGTCGGCGAGGACGTCGTCCTTCACGTGCCCGCAGATCACCACGCTCTCGACCTGGTTCCGTTGAATGAGGTTCGCGAGGTCGGCCACGTGGCCCAGCGCTCCGTCGGTGAGCGGGAGGTCCACGTCCACGTAGCCCAGCACGGCGTGCTCGCCGCGCGGGGCGAACGCGGGCCGGGCGCGCAGCTCGCGGCACGCGGGCCCGGGACCCACCAGCAGGGTGCGGAACGATTCGGGCGCCCGGGCCACGACGCGCGCGTCCACGTAGTCCAGCGCGTAGCGCACGGCTACGAGGCCCAGCCAGGCGACGCCCGTGGTGACGAAGAACTGCACCGCGACCACCGGAACGCCCCGCTCCCACAAAGGGGCCCAGAGCGACATGGCCGTGGCGAGCGCGCACCCCCACAGGAGTCGCATGGGATCGCGGCGGGCGTCCCCGGCGCCATAGTTTCCGGTGACGAACAGCCCGATGATGAGCGCGACCGCGTATTGCCAGCCGTCGAGGTAGCCCACGGGGAGGATGCGCTGGACGGTGCCGCCGACCCACGAGCCAAGCGCCTGCCCCTCGCCCACCAGCCGGTACAGCTCCCGCAGGAGGCCGAACGCTGCGAGGTCGGCGGTGAGCAGGATGGCGAACCGTAGGGCGGCGCGACCCAGGTGGCGGCGCAGGGTGCGGGGGGCGCGGCGCTGGAGCGACAGGCGCGGATGCGGCAGGGCCGCGGCCGTGGAGCGCGGCAACTCCAGGAGAGGCGCGGACGCAATGCTGCCGGGTACGAGGACCGGTTCGACGGCAACGGTGACGGCGTCTGACGACAGTGGCTTCACGGCGGCTCGCTCGGACTCCTCAAGGGCGCAGGATGAGCGGGAATGGGGGGAAAAGATACCGGCCGAATGTACCCTTGACTAGGTCAACTCGTCACAGCGAGGCGGCGCTTTGCCTCCTCGGCCCCGCCGAGCATAGATTGGGCCATCTCGCGTAATCGGGTATGGAGGACGCAATGGTTCGGTTACCAC
>JBOHSV010000496.1:0-4457 GCA_050921735.1 Gemmatimonadales bacterium
GTATGTGATCGGCGCGCGGGCCGATCGCGTGGCGCCGGTCGGCGGGTGGCGCGGCCCCGTGCTGAACGCCGAGCTCCACCGCTACGGATGGTTCGGCGACCGGCCGGCCGTGACCGTGGTCCGGGCCGGCGTCGAGGTGGCGCTGGTGGCCGATCTGCGGCTCACCGTCGACGTGGAGCGCAATCCGTTCGTGGCGGGGCCGGGTGGCCGTCTCCACTGGGTCCCGGCGGTCAAGCTGAGCCGGGCGCTGCCTCTGCCCGTGAGCGCCCTGCGCCCGACGGCCCGGGGCGTCGTCTATCAGGACCTGAACGCCAACGGCGCCCGCGATCCCGGCGAGCCGCCCGTCCGCGGAGCCATCGTGCGGCACGGCGGCGAGACGCTCGTCACCGACGCGTCCGGACGGTTTCGCTCGTTCGAGCGGACCAGTACGCCGGCGCGGGTGGACGAGACCTCGTTGCCGTTCGGGCTCGTCGCCAACCCGGGCGTGTCGGCCCCGGTTCCGGGGCGCCGCCTGGAGCTGGGCGTCATTCCCACGGCCGCCGTCGAGGTCCGGCTGGTGCGCGCCGCCGCCGAGGACGGCCGCACGGCGGCGGTCGACCTCACGGGAGTGCCCGTGCGGGCGCGGGGGGCCGGCGGGGCCGTCTGGAATGCCCGGGCCGACAGTGCGGGCGTCGCTCGCTTCCACGCGCTGCCCCCGGGCGACTACCAGCTCGAATTCGACTTCTCCGGGTTGCGGGAGCCGGTGCGGTTGCGGCAGGCGGCGCCCAGCTTCCGGGTCGTGCCGGGCCGGGAGACGCCGGCGGTTCGCGTGCCCCTGTATCCCCGTCCGGTGCGGCTGTTCGACGCTGGCAGCGCGCGCGAGGAGGGGGCAGCCCCGCGATGAAACGCCTGGTGCACTGCCTCGCCGTCGTGGCGCTCGTCGCCGCGTGCGACCAGCCGATGTCGGGCTCCGGCGCGCCCCCGGTGGTGCTGGGGGGCGCCTGGGAATACGACGCGGTGCAGACCAGCCCCGTGGCCGCCGTGCTGACGGGAACCCTGGACGTGACCGGCCAGCAGGGCGCGGACTTCGAGGGCACGCTCGAAGCGACGGAAACCGAGGGCCAGGGCGGCGTGCGTCAGCTCGCCGGTCCCGTCAGTGGCCGGGCGCTGGACGCCGCCACGGTCGATTTCGACGCCTACTTCGGCTTGAGCGGCCGGCGCCACCTCGGCACCGTCACGGCGGATACCATTCGCGGCGCCTGGGTGGAAATCGCGGGCGCCGAAGCGAGCTCCGGCTCCTTCGTGGCGGTCCGGAGGACTCAGCCGTGAGGCGACTGGGCCACGCGGTCCTTCCGCTGGTCGCGGCGGCGACGGTGGTGTCCCTCGGCGTCCCACGCCGGACCGAAGCCCAGACGTGCACCGCGCCGGTCCCCAACGGAAGCTGCGCGGTAACCACGTCCACCACGCTGCCGATCGGCACGGTGATGCAGCTGACCCTGGATGCCACTGCCACGGTGCTCGGGACGCCGGGGACGGCCGACTACGACGCGGGGTTCGTGGCGGACAACGGGCCGACGGCCACCGTGAAGTCGAACCGGCCGTGGCGACTTCAGATCAGCGCGGCCTCCGCCCTCTGGTCGGCCGCGAACACCGAGCCCGGCGTGAGCGCGCGGGTGGACAAGCCGGCGGGCGATCTCCGGTGGAGCACGGCGGGCGGTGGTCCGTTCACCGGGTTGTCCACCATCCCGGTGGATGCCCAGACCGGCGGCGCCAGCGGCGGCGCCGCGGTCACGCTGTTCTACCGGACGGTGTACGACTGGACGCTCGACACGCCGGGCGCCTACTCGCTCCCGGTCGTCCTCACCCTCACCGCCCCATAACGCCTGCGGCCGCCAGGAGCCATCCGCGTGGAGGGGGAGATCGCGGAATGGCGGGACCCTGGCGGCCGAGTCGTTGGTCTCGACGTGGTGCGGTCGGTCAGCTCGTAGTCAGCGTATAGCGCACGACCAGCGTGTAGGTGCCGG
The DNA here is from genome assembly GCA_050921735.1 of Gemmatimonadales bacterium. Lineage (GTDB taxonomy): Bacteria > Gemmatimonadota > Gemmatimonadetes > Gemmatimonadales > GWC2-71-9 > DATLXT01. Next base: position 2,004 of record JBOHSV010000496.1, read on the forward strand.
GCGGGTCAACCCCTGGGTCGAGCCGGGTGCGGAAGCGGAAGGGAACGCGCGTTCCCTGCGTGCCGTCGCCGGCCGCCGCGACCGCGGGCTCTGTGCTCAGCGCCCGATAGTCCGCCGCGGAGCCGGTCGTCCACGTCAGGTCGGTGGCCGGCTTGTCCGGGCGCGTGGCACGGTCGGCGGTCCACACTTCACTGGCCGCGCTCACGTGCAGTCTCCAGCGCGTGTTGGACCGCACCATGGCCGTTGGGCCCGCCGCCTCGACCGCCCCCGTCCGCAGGGCGGACGGGCTCGCGCTCGTCACGACGGTCGGGCTGCCGTCCAGGGTCAGTCGCAGGACCGTCCCCACCCGAACGGAGAGCTGGTTGGTCGCGCGACACGCCGGGCGCGCGCACGCCTGCGCCGCGAGGCGCGGGGTGCTGCCCAGGCCGATGCCGGTGACAACGAGTGCGATCAGGAGCGGGCGCATGCCCATTGCATTGGCATGGATCGAGCCGCCGTCCCCGGGGCGCAACACCTTGTGATAGTGCGAGTTACAGGTCTGGGGCGGGAGCCGCGGCGACGCCTGGCCGTCGCAGATCCCGACAGCGGACCCGATGGTTGCGCGTAAGTCTCTGTGACATTTGCGCTTATGCTCGCCGTTCACGGCCGTCGAGAACCTCGACACTGCCTAGGGGCGGGTCACTCCTTCGCCACGACCTCTCGAATCACGGCCTCGAGCTGACTGAAGTCGAACGGTTTCACGAGCGACGGGACGCCGGATTCCTGGAGCAGGGTGGCGGTCTCGGGCGCGTAGGTGTCGCCGGTGGAGAACACGAGGCGCGGCACCAGCTCCGGCCGGTCGACGCGGAGGCGGGCCAGAAACTCGCGCCCGTTCATGCCCGGCATCCGCACGTCCGAGAGAATGACGTCGAAGTCGTGGTGCCGCAGCACCTCGAGGGCTTCGGCGCCGTCTCCCACCGCCCGGCATTCCATGCCGCGGCGGGTGAGGAATCGGGCGACCGCGGTCCGGAGTCCGGCCTCGTCGTCCACCAGCAGGACGGCCACGGGACTGCCCTGGGCGGGCGCGGGCGCGGGCCGCTCGATGGACGCCCGCGGGTGCGTGCGCGGATCGCGGGGCAGGAAGACGGAGAACGTGGCGCCCCGGCCCAGTTCGGACTCGACGCTGATGCGGCCGGAGTGGTCGTGGACGATGCCGTAGCAGATGGACAGGCCGAGCCCGGTGCCGACGCCCTCCGGCTTGGTGGTGAAGAACGGGTCGAAGATCCGGTCGCGGATGTCCGGCGGAATGCCGTGGCCGGTGTCGGTGCATGCGATCGTCACTTCACGCTCGCTCGACGCGGTGCGCAGGATGATGGCACGGGCGGCGTCGGCGGTGACCAGCGCCTGCTCGGCATTGATCAGGAGATTGAGCAGCGTCTGTTGGAGCTCGGAGCCGTTGCCCCACACCTTGGGCTCGCCGGGATCGAGCTCGAGCGTGACGGCGATGTTGAGGGTGGACAGGTGGTAGGACCGCAGCGCGAAGGTGCGCCGCGCGATGTCGTTGACGTCCACCAGGGTCCGGTCGCGGCCGCCGGCGCGCGCGAAGGCGAGCAGGTTGGAGGTGATGCGCCCGATCCGCGTCGCCTCGTCGTGAATCATCTTGATCATCTCGTGGTGCTCGGGGCGCAGCTCGTCGAGCAGCATGGTCTGCGCGAAGCCCGAGATGATCGCGGCGGGGTTGTTGATCTCGTGGGCCACGCCGCTCACCAACTGGCCCATGGCCGCGAGCTTTTCGGCCTGGGCGAGCTGGGCTTCGGCGCGGCGGAGGTCCGTGACATCGCGCGACAGCGCGAGCACGCGCCGGACGTGCCCGCCCTCGCGCACCGGGGCGTACATCACCGAGCTCATGCCCCGGGTCCGGTTGGCGCGCACGAAGGGGACCTCGAACCGCCGGATCTCGCCCGCGAACGCGGCTGCGAGATTGTCCCGGACCACGCGGGCCGCCTCGGTCTCCAGGAACTCGAACAGCGAGTGCCCCGGTGCCGTATCCTCCGCCAGGCCGACCATGTGGGCGGCGGGCGCGTTGGCCTCGACGATCCGGCCGTCGGCGTTCAGGAGCACGATGGCGTCGGGCACCGCCTCCATCACGAGCCGCAGGTTCCGCTCCGCCGCCGCCGTGGCGGAGAGCGAGTCCATGAGCGTCCGGGTCTGGGCGGCCACCTCCCGCTCGAGCATCGTGGAGTACCGGCGATCGGAGCTCAGCGAGTAGAGCACCCGCGCCGCGACGATCGTGAGGCCCAGGACCGCGAGCACTGCGAGATCGAGCTCGGGTCCGGACCGGAGCGCGCCGGCGACGGCCAGCACCGTGACCCCGGCGAGCCCGATGGCGAGCGCGATGGTCCGCGGCGCGAGGCCGGGGGTGCCCGGCCGGGCGGGCGCGGTCTCGGCGTCCCGCTCGGGGGCCACCGCGGCCGC
>JBOHSV010000497.1:0-3496 GCA_050921735.1 Gemmatimonadales bacterium
ATCGAGTGGAAGACGCCGCGCGCGAGGCGGCGCGCCGCGCGCTCGACGAACCGCACGTGCGTCGCGAGCGGTCCGAACGCCGCGTGCCGGGGCCACAGGCTCCACCCCAGCCAGCGCGACGGGTACCACAAACCATAAAACAGCGCTGCCCGCACGAGGCCGGTGAGGCGCTGCCCGAGCGTCCTCCCCGGTAGCACGATGTCACCCGCCACCTGGAGATGCTTGTCCACCGCCTCGCGCGCGATGAACAGGTGCATGATCTCCGACGATCCCTCGAAGATCAGGTTGATGCGGAAGTCGCGCATGATGCGCTCCACGGGCACGGGCTTCTCGCCCCGCGCGCGCAGCGAGTCCGCCGTTTCGTAGCCGCGGCCGCCCCGGATCTGAACCGTATCGTCGATGATGCGCCAGCCGGCCTCCGAGTTGTACAGCTTGGCGATCGCCGCCTCGAGCCGGATGTCGTAGCCGCCCCGGTCGGCCATCAGCCCGCAGAACTCCGCCAGCGCCTCCATGGCGAACGTGTTGGCCGCGATGGCGCCGATCTTCTGCGCGATGGCGTCATGCTGGCCGATCGGCCGGCCCCACTGCACCCGCTCGGCGGCCCACTCGCGCGCGATCTCGAGGCAGCGCTTGCTGGCCGCCACCGAGGAGATCGGGAGCGTGAGGCGCCCGGTGTTGAGCGTGACGAGCGCGAGCTTCAAGCCCTTGCCCTCGCCCCACAGCACGTTTTCCTTGGGCACGCGGACGTCGGTGAAGCGGATGACGCCGTTGTAGATCGCCTTGAGGCCCATGAAGTGACAGCGGTGCGTGACCTCGACGCCCGGCCAGCCGGTCTCGACGATGAACGCCGTGATTTGCCGTTTCTCGCGCCCGCCCACCAGGCGGGACGGCGTGCGCGCCATCACGACCAGCAGCTCCGCGATGGTGCCGTTGGTGCACCACAGCTTCTCGCCGTTGAGGATCCAGGCCTCCCCGTCGTCGGACGGAACGGCGGTGGTCTCCATCGCGGCGGGATCGGACCCGACGCCCGGCTCGGTCAGGGCGAACGCCGAGACCGCGCCCTGGGCGAGCCGCGGGAAATACTTCTTCTTCTGCTCGTCCGAGCCGAACAGCTTGAGGGGCTGGGGCACGCCGATCGACTGGTGGGCCGAGAGCAGCGCCGTGAGGGAGCCGTCGGCCGACGAGACCAGCTCGATGGCTTTCATGTAGGACAGTTGCGATAGCCCGAGGCCGCCGTATTCCCGCGGGATCTTGATGCCGAAGGCGCCCAGGGCCTTCAGGCCGTCGATCACGTCGCGCGGGATCTCGCCTTCCCGGTCGATCCGGTCCGAGTCGACGGTCCGCAGGAACCGCTCCAGCCGATCGAGGAACGGCCGGGCCCGCTCCGCGTCGGCGGCGGAGGGCTCGGGGTACGGGTGGATGAGATCGAGGCGGAGCCGCCCGAGAAACAGGTCGCGGACGAAGCTCGGCGCGGCCCACTCCTGCTCGCGTGCGGCCTCGGCGACCTCACGCGCTTCGGCGGCCGTGACCTTTTTGGCGGCATCGGCCTGGAGGGTGGTCATGCGCTGTAATCTAGCAACCTGGGGCGCACCAGCAGAGTCGCGCCCGCCCCGCCCGCGAAGCCGCCGAGGTGGGCGAAGTTGTCGATGAAGGGGGTCAGGAACCCGGTCCCCACCTGATACGCCGCCCACACGATCAACACGAACCCGATCCGCTTGTCGCGCACGTGCCAGCGGTCCCGGTGCCGGTAGAGCACGACGATGACGGACGCGATCAGGCCGAAGATGGCCCCCGACGCGCCGACCGACGGCCCCGGGCCCATGGCGAGGCTGAGCAACCCCCCGGCGACGCCGCCGGCGAAGTACACGGCGGCGGTCTGGACCAGGCCGAGCGCGTGCTCCACGGCCATCCCGATCACGTAGAGCACGAGCAGGTTGCCGATCACGTGGTCCGGCCCACCGTGCAGGAACATGGCGCTGATCAGGCGCCACCACTCCCCGGCCAGCACGGACTCGCGGTGCAGCGCGCCCGCCGCGACGATCGTCTCCTGGTCCTGCAGCGCGCCGGCCGCGATCTGCCCGGCGAACATCGCGACGTTCAGCGCGACGAGCACCAGCACCAGCGGCGGCGCCGCGCGCATCCCGCGCTCGAAGTCCACGCGCGCCCCCCGGCTCCCGGGGGCGAGCATGTCGGGCGTGATGACGAGCGGCTCGTCCCGCCCGGGCTCCGTCACCGCCGCTCGCCGGTGTCGAGCATCACGCCCAGCGCCAGCGCGATCCGTCGGTCCACCAGGCGCTGCCGGTCGGGGCTCATGTCCAACACGTACCGGTCCAGGATCGTGAACTTGCGCTTGAACTCCCCGACCACGTCGTCGCCGTTCGCGGGCAGGACGATGAAGTTCGTGCGCAGCAGGCCGAACAGCGGGCCGATGAGGCGCCGCAGCAGCGACAGAATCACCGAGTCTTCCTTGGCGAGCAGCATCAGGCGGCCAGTGGGCCCGTACACGTACCAGCGCTTGCGGATCACGTTGTACAGCCAGTTCTTGGCGAACCGGGCGATCGGCCGGCCGGTACGGTCGCGCGCGGTGTACGTCTGCGTGATCGGCTGGAACTTCTTGTCCTGCAGCACGTCCAGCAGGCGGTCGCGCTTCGAAGCGTCGCGGTAGAACGTGACGTGGCGCTTGGCGGACAGCGGGATCCCGACGCCCATGACGGCCCCCAGGGCGAGCACCAGGGCCGCGACCGTGAGGATCGCCTCCGCGCTGCTGCCGGGTTGGGTCCGGGCCGCGATCGCCCCGAGCCCGACGAACACGGCGGCGCCGGCGGCCAGGCCGGCCACCACCGCGCCCAGGTTCCGCAGCAAATGCGCCGGCCGCTCGACGTAAACGATCTGTTTCCCCTGCTCGTCCGACACGTCGTACTTCTCCGAGATCCTGAGCAGCTGCTGGCGCAGGAGGAAGATGTCCCGGTCGAACACGGGGTCGGCCTGGACCTGCACCGGTACCGCGGCGCCGGGGACCCGGTTCTCCCGCCCGCACTGGAGACACTTCACCAGCTTGCCCGCGAACTCGTCCTTCAACTCGTACGATGTTCCACACGCACAACTCACCCGCACCGGCATATCCACCTCCGCGCACCCGGTCGTGCCACACGCCTGGAAGGAGAACGGGAGCGGGTAAAGCTTACGTGGGCCGACCGGTGGCCGCTAGATTTGCACACCCCAACGCGCAGGCTGCCGCCTGCGAGGTCCTCATGCGCGCTTTCGTCGCTGCTCTCGCTCTCGTTCTACCGGTCGCGCCGCGTTCGCGGCTCTCCGCCGCGGACTGGCGGCAGCTGCGCGACCCGCTGCGCGACATCACGGAACTTCAGCGGGTACGGTTCGTTATGAAGGACGGTGTCGTGTACCTCGCCGAGACGGACGATGCGGCGCGCGACCGCTAGCCTGCTGGTCGCGCTCTGCGCCGCCACCGGCCGCGCCGCCGGACAGGCGCTCCGCC
>JBOHSV010000498.1:0-2541 GCA_050921735.1 Gemmatimonadales bacterium
GCCTCGGCCGCGCGGCGCCGCGCCTGGAACAGGAAGCAGCGGTCGAAGTACGGGCACCGGAGCCGCGTGCACAGGTCCGCTTCCGCGGCCACGGCGTCCCACACGTCGGCCGACGGCTCGTCGGCCAGGTCGGCCAGGCTCCCGTCGGCCGTGCGTGCGGCCCAGGCGGCCAGCGTTTCGACCTCCGCGGCCCGCTCCGGCTCGAACAGCGATTCCTGGCCGGCCCGCGCCTGCTCCAGGCGCGCCAGGCAGAGGTAGTTCCGCCAGCCCTTGAGCAGCGCGAACGTGGGCGTGTGGTCGCCGGTGGCCAGGGCGCGCTCGAGCACCGGCAGGTCCTTGCCGACGAGCTGCTCCTGGAGATTGATGGTGTTGGTCGAGACGACCGTGCGCTCGCCGTTCTCGCGCGCCCAGAGCAGCGCCGGCAGCAGGTAGGCGAACGACTTGCCGACGCCGGTGCCGGCTTCGAGCAGGGCCACGCCGCCGTCGTTGTAGGCGTCCGCGATGTAGGCGGCCATGTCGCGTTGGGCGGGCCGGTCCTCGAACGCGCCCAGCGCGCGCGCCACGGGCCCCGTCTCGGCCAGCATGCCCGCGACCGCGACGGGGTCGAGCCGCACGACCGGACGGGCCCGCGGCACCTCCACGACGAGGTAACACGCGGTGACGTCGTTGTTGACGATGCCGAAGCCCACGCCGTCGTCGTGCAGGCGCGCGGCCACGGCCAGATCGGCCCCCGAGGGCTCCAGCACGCCCGACGGGTGGTTGTGCAGCAGCAGCTCGCCCCGCGCCGCGACACCCGGCAGCGCCAGCACCGCGTCCACGGTGCCGCGCGCCGCCACCCGCGCCTCGACGAGGCGCCCGTCGCCGTCCGTGCGGGCGATGAACGACACCTCGCGGCCCTGCGCCGCCCGGATCTCCTCGCGCAAGAGCGCGCGGACGGCGGGCGCGAGCCGCTCCACGCTCATGTCTTGAGCTCGCGCTTCCGGGCCGCCGGGAACAGCACGTTGTTGAGGATCAGGCGGTAGCCGGGCGAGTGCGGGAACAGCGACAGGTCGGTGGGCGGGTCGCCGATCTGGTGCTGGGGATCCTCCGGGTCGTGCCCGCCGAAGAAGGTCCACGTCCCCTGCCCCGCCTCGCCGTGGACGTATTTCACCCAGGGAGCGCCCTCCTCCTCGGCCAGCACCGTGACGCCGGGCTTGAGCCGCGCGCGCGTGAACGACGTCGTGAGCCCGTAGAAGTCGGGAATCACGGCGCGGTGGTTCTGCACCAGCATGGTCGGCACGGGATCGATCTTCGCGCTGAAGTTGAACAACGTGAACGCGCCCAGCGGCTGGCGCCGCGGTCCCGCGTTCACCTGATGCCCGTCGATGTCCGAGAAGCTCGCGATGCTCGGGCTGTGCTCCAGCGCCGCGCCGCCGAACGCCAGCGCCCGGCGCCAGTCGAGCCGCTCGTCGGCGCGGGGGTCCATCGGGGTCCCGTCGGCGAACACGGCCGCGATGTCGGTCGCCTCCGCCGCCAGCGCGAGGTCCAGCGTCTCCGTGGCGGTGCACATCGCGAACAGGAACCCGCCGTGCTCCACGTACCCGCGGATGGTGCGCGCCACGGCGCGCTTCAGCGCCGGCACCGTGTCGAACCCCAGCCGCCGCGCCACCGTACTGTTCTGGCGCACCATCTCCGCCAGCCACGGCTGGCCCGCGTAGATGAGATAGAACTTGGAGTACTGGCCGGTGAAATCCTCGTGGTGGAGGTGCAGCCAGTCGTAGCGCCGCAGCCCGCCGGTGACCACCTCCGGATCCCACACCTTGGCGTACGGGATGCCCGCGTACTCGAGCGCCATCGTCACCGCGTCGTCCCACGGCGCCGCGCTGGGCGTGACGTACACGGCCACCCTCGGCGCCTTCTCCAGCGGGACGGCGTCGGCGTTCGACGCCTCGATTGCCCCCCGGATCGCCGTCACCGCCCCCTCACCCACGGGCTCCACGCGCACGCCGGCCAGCGCCGCGTCGCGCCGGACGGCCGCGCCGTCGGGCAGCAGGAACGATCCCCCGCGATAGTTGAGCAGCCATTCCGCGCGCAGGCCCGCCGCCACCGCGCGGTAGGCGACGCCGTACGCCTTCAGGTGGTTGGACTGGGCGTCGTCCATGGGGACGAGAAGGGACGGGAGGGGGCGGAAGGAGGCGGAAAGGGGCGGAAAGAGGGAAGCGACGCGCGTGCCCACCGCCAGCCCGCCTGCCCGCCCAACCGCCCGAACGAACTCTCTCCGCTTCATGATCGCGGAATCGCGCCCCGGGCGCGCTCCAGGTCGCGGCGCGCCTGCGGCACCACCGCACTGCCCGGGTAGGTCAGGATCAGGTGCTCGAGATGCGCGATCGCGTCGTCCGTCCGGCCCTGGCGCAGGAGGACGCGCGCCCATTCCAGCTCGGCGGCGGGCGCGGCCGCGCCGTCCCCGCCGGTGCGTACCACGTCGGCGAACAGCGCCGTCGCCGTCGCGTCGTGCGCGCCGCCGAGCCCGGCCGCCACGCGGCCCGCGAGCAGCAACAGCTC
>JBOHSV010000499.1:0-3025 GCA_050921735.1 Gemmatimonadales bacterium
CCTGCTCCTGTTGGCCGCGTTGTCGCTCCAGGACTCGCTGCCGCCTCCCGCCCAGCGCGTGATGCGCGAGGTCCGCACACTCGCCGCCGATTCGCTCGAGGGGCGTGGCGTGGTCACCGCCGTGCTCGGGAAGCGCGGCCGGTGTGGGCGGCCGCGCTCGACCCTCGGGCCGTCGTGCGGGCGTTGCGCGCGGCGCACCTGCACGACGCGACCCGCGCGGATCTGCTGCGGGCGGCGTGCGAGAAGATCCGCGCGTGGGGGACGCCCTTCACGTCCGTGTACGCGTACATGGTGCACGGCGACGAGCTGGTGCTGGAGGCGCACGCCGGCCGCGACACCGAGCACACCCGCATCCCGGTGGGGCGCGGCGTGTGCGGAACGGCGGTGGCCACCGGTGAGGACCAGAACGTTCCCGACGTCGGCGCCGTCGGCCATTATCTCGCATGTAACGCCTTCACCAGATCGGAGCTGGTCGTGCTGATCCGCCGCGGCGCCGAGATCCTGGGCCAGCTGGACGTCGACTCCGACGCGCCGGCGGGGTTCGGAGAGCGGGAGCACCAGGCGGTCACACAGGTCGCGGACGCGCTCGCGGTCTTGCTGTAGACGGCCGCGATGACCGTCGCGCTCGTCAACGGCCTCACCCTGTTCACCCGCCGCGCCGGCAGCGGTCCTCCGGTGGCCGTGTTGCACGGCGGCCCCGGCGCCCATCACGACTACCTCCTGCCCCAGTACGACCTCCTGGCGCGGGGCCGCGAACTCGTGTACTACGACCAGCGCGGTGGCGGCCGGTCCCCGGCGCCGCGCGAGGCGCCGCTGGGCTGGCGCGAGCACGTCGCGGACCTGGCGGCGCTACGCGAGCATCTCGGCCTGGAGCGCCTGACCCTGCTGGGATACTCCTGGGGCGGGCTGCTGGCGGTGCTCTATTACCTGGAGCACCCCGCAACCGTCGAACGCCTTGCCCTCGTCTCGCCCGCGTCTCTCACCGTGCAGCTGCGCCGCCGCTTCGAAGCGGATTTCGCGCGCCGCATGGCCGACCCCGCCGTGCAGCGGGCCCGGGACGAGCTGCGGGCCAGCGGCCTCCGGGAGCGGGATCCTGAGGCCCATCGCCGGCGCGCGTTCGAGCTGTCGGTGGCCGCGTACTTCCGGGATTTTCGCGATGCCCGCCATCTCACCGCGTTCCGCGTGACCGCGCGGACCCAGGACGCCGTGTGGGCCTCGCTCGGCGAGTACGATCTCCGTCCACGGCTGCGGGACACCGTTTCCCGTTGCACGTTGCCCGTTGCACGAATCGTGCACGGTACGTACGACCCCATTCCGATCGAGGGCAGCCGCGAGCTGGCCGGCCTCCTGAAGGCCGACCTCGTGGAGCTGCCGGTGGGCCACTGCCCGCACGTCGAAGCGACGGACGCGTTCGTCCGGGCCCTCGACGGTTTTCTGCCGCGCGCGTGACCGAGCGCCTCACGCCGTTCGGGCTCGTGTTCGGCGACATCGCGCCGCACCGCTTCCCGGCCGTCGCCCGCGCGCTCGCGGCGGCGGGCCGCTCGTCCGACGATCCCGACGCCTTCGTCCTGCTCGAGCCGGTGGCGCACCTCGTGCGCGAGCTCGTGCCCGAGGACGCTACGCCCGACGAGCTCGAGGCCCACCTCCGGCTCCTGCACCACGCGTACCGGCACTGGAGCGCCGGCGGCTGGGTGTATCGGGTGGGCGAAGAGACGCTGGCGCGCGCCACCCGCGAGCCGCGCATCGCGGCGCATCTCCCGCAGCCGGCGGTATACGTCCAGCTGCCCGCCGGCCGGGCCTGGCGCGGCACGCTGCCGGACGCCGCGCCGGAGCCGCTCGACGGGATGTTCGTCACGGAGACCCCCGTGGCCCGCGAGGTCCGCGTGCTCGCGATCTTCGGCATGCATCGCAACCGGCCGGGGTTCAGTGCCGTCGCGGTCGAGGGTCGCCCGGACGAGGACGACGCGGCGGACGGCGCGCTCGAGGTGGCGGCGGCCCGCGACGACGGATCGGCCGTGTTCGCCCCGTTGCTCGAGGGTGGCGAGCGCGCCGGCCTCTATTCCGTGGCGAACGCGGGCGAGCTGCTGCTCCTCACGTGCCGACTGCTCGCGCTGCTCCCTCCCGCCCCCGGTGAACCGGGAAACGCGCAACGGGAAACGTCAGAGCGTTTTATGAACGTGTAACGTTTCCCGTTTCCCGGCTGTCGTGTTACGTTCCGCCCGACATGGACAAACCGGCCGCGCGCCAGGTGTTCGAACAGATTGCGGCGTGTCTCGAGCTGTTGGGCGAGAATCCGTTCCGCGTCCGCGCGTTCGAGAACGCGTCCCGGGCCGTGGCGGCGTTCCCCGGCGATCTCGCGGAGGGGTTGCGGTCGGGCGCCCTCGCGGCGGTGAAGGGCCTGGGGGCGGGCTCGCTGCAGATCGTCCGCCAGCTGGTCGAGACCGGCCGTTCCGACGTGCTGGACGAGCTACGCGAGCGGGTGCCGCCCGGCCTGGTCGAGATGCTGCGCATCCCCGGGCTGGGGGTCGCCAAGGTGCGGCAGATCCACGACCAGCTCGGCATCGAGACGCTGACCGAGCTGGACGCGGCCGCCGGCGACGGGCGCCTGGCTGCCCTGCCGCGGTTCGGTGCCCGGACGGCCGAGAAAGTCCGCCGGGGCATCGCCTTTCTCCGCCGCTCGACCGAATTCCGGCTGTTCCATCACGCCTGGGACGAAATGCTCGGCGTGCAACGCGCCCTCGCCGCCCTCGGCGGCGTCCTGCGGGTCGAGCCCGCCGGCAGCGTGCGGCGGCGGCGCGAGATCATCCGCGATCTCGACCTCGTGGTCGCCCATGCGGGTGACGGGGCCCGGGAGACGCTGGTGCGGCGTCTGGGCGAGGCGCCGGGCGTCACGGAGTTCGCCGGCCAGGAGTCGGCGGTGACCTTGCGGTTCGCCACGGGCACCGTGGTGGACGTGTTCCTGGCGCCCACCGACGAGTTCGGCCTGGCCTGGGTGCGCGCCACGGGCGCGCCCGCGCACGTCGCG
>JBOHSV010000500.1:0-5985 GCA_050921735.1 Gemmatimonadales bacterium
GCCGGACACCGCGCGCGCGGTGGCGGCGTTGTGCGCCGCCCACCCGGGGCCCGCGCCCGTGGTGGTGGAATGGCGCGACGACGAGAATGGCGGCGGCGGCCGCCGGGAGCCCGCGTCCGGGGTCCGATTCCGGAGCCGCGCGTTCCGCGTGGACGCCGCGGACGACCTGTTGGCGGCCCTGCGCGGCCTGCTGGGCGACGAGCGCGTCCACCTGGTCAAGGCGGGCTGACGGTGGCGACCCACGTGCTCGACTTCGAGCGCCCGCTGCTGGAGCTGGAGCGGCAAATCGAGGAGCTCAAGCGCGCGGCGGGCGAGCGCGGCGACGCCGGCGGGGGAGAGGGACGGGGGCGCGACCTGAAGCCCCTGGAAGACCAGCTGGCCGAGCTCCGCGCGCAGATCTACAAGAACCTCACCCCCATGCAGCGCGTGCAGGTGGCACGGCATCCCCGCCGGCCGTACACGCTCGACTACGTGCGCACGGTGTTCACCGACTTCGTGGAGCTGCACGGCGACCGGCTGTTCCGCGACGACCCGGCGATCGTGAGCGGGTGGGCGCGGCTCGACGGCGCCAGCGTGATGGTCATCGGCCACCAGAAAGGCCGCGATACCAAGGACAACCTGCGGCGCAACTTCGCGATGGCGCACCCCGAGGGGTACCGCAAGGCCCTGCGCCTCATGAAGCTGGCCGAGAAGTTCGGCGCGCCCGTGATCACGCTCGTCGACACGCCCGGGGCCTACCCCGGCCTGGGCGCCGAGGAGCGCGGCCAGGCGGAGGCGATCGCGCGCAACCTGCTCGAGATGGCCCAGCTGCGCACGCCGATCATCACCGCCGTCGTGGGGGAAGGCGGCTCGGGCGGCGCGCTCGCCGTCGGGCTCGCCGACCGCGTGATCATGCTGGAGAACTCGGTGTACTCGGTCATCTCGCCGGAGGGGTGTGCGGCCATCCTGTGGAAAGACGCTTCCCAGCGCGAGCGGGCCGCGGACGCGCTCAAGCTCACGGCGCGGGACCTGCTCGACCTCAAGGTGATCGACGAGATCGTGCCCGAGCCGCCGGGTGGCGCCCACGCCGATCCCGAGGCCACGGCCGAGGCGCTGAGCGACGCCCTGCGCCGCCACCTCCGCCAGCTGCGCAAGATCCGGCTGGAGAAGCTCCTGACCCTGCGGGAGCGGAAGTACCTCTCGCTGGGCGTGCTGCGCGAGCAATGACGTGAGCCTCGTGATCGAAGTCCGGTTCAAGGGCAACCGCAAGGAATACTTCGCCGCGCCCGAGGCCCTGCGCCCCGACGACCCGGTCATCGTGGAGGTCGAGCGGGGTCGGGACCTGGGCCGGGTCTCGGCGGTGGGCGACGTGGCGGTGAAGAAATGCGAGCGCTGCGGGGCGTGTGGGTCCTCACCCCGCCGCATCGTGCGGCGCGCCACCCCCGACGAAGCGCGCCAGGCCGACGCCCTGCGGCGCGAGGAGGACGAGGTGCGGCGTCAGGTGCGCGACCGGGTGGCGCGGCACGGCCTGCCCATGAAAGTCTCGGACGCCGAGTGGCAGTGGGACCGCCGCAAGCTGACCGTCTATTTCACCGCCGAGCAGCGGGTGGACTTCCGCGCGCTCGTGCGGGAGCTGGCGGCGCAGTACCGGGCCCGCATCGAGCTCCGCCAGATCGGGGCGCGCGACGAGGCCCGTCGGCTCGACGGCATCGGCCGCTGCGGACGTCAGCTGTGCATCGCGAGCTGGCTGCCGGAGGCGCGCCCCGTGAGCCTGTCGCTCGCCAAGGACCAGCGCCTGTCGCTCAATCCGGCGCAGATCTCCGGACCGTGCGGCCGACTGCTCTGCTGCCTGCACTACGAGCACCAGTTCTACGTCGAGGCCCGGAAGCGGTTTCCCAAGGAAGGCAAGACCCTGCGGACCGCCGCCGGCCCCGAGCGCGTCGTGGCGGTCGACCTGTTCCGGGAACAGGTGACCCTGCGGCACGAGACGGAAGGCACGGCGCGCGTCGTGCCGCTCGAGCGGCTGAAGCGCGAACTGGAAGCGGGCCCCGCGTGACGAAGCTCTACCTCACCACGGCTATCGACTACTCCAACGGCGACCCGCACCTGGGGCACGCTTACGAGAAGATCGGCGCGGACTGCATCGCCCGATACCGCCGGCTCGCGGGCGACGACGTCCATTTCGTCATCGGCATGGACGAGAACAGCCAGAACGTCGTCCAGGCGGCCGAGCAGGCGGGGCAGACGCCCCGGGCGTGGGTGGATCTCATCGCGGGCCGGTTCCGCGCGGCCTGGGAACGGCTCGCCATCTCACACGACGACTTCATCCGGACCACCGAGCCGCGCCACGCCGCGGCGGTGCGGGCGCTGCTGGAGCGCATTCGCGCCACGGGGGGGGGCGACGCGCACATCTACGAGGGCGTCTATCGCGGCTACTACTGTACGGGGTGCGAGGCGTACAAGCGTGAGACGGAGCTCCTCGACGGTCGCTGCCCGCTCCATCCCACGCGCGAGCTCACGTGGCTCGAGGAGCCGAACTATTTCTTCCGCCTGTCGGCGTTTCGCGACCGGCTGCTCGCGCATTACGACGCGCACCCGGACTTCCTGCGGCCGCCCGAGCGCATGAACGAGGTCCGCAACATGGTCGCGGACGGCCTCGAGGACATTTCGATCTCGCGCGCGCGGCTCGCCTGGGGCATCCCGTTCCCGGGCGCCGAGGGACACACGGTGTACGTGTGGTTCGATGCGCTGATCAATTATCTCTCGGCCACCGAGTACCCGGCGCCGGGGTACGACCGCCTGTGGCCGGCCGACCTGCACGTCATCGGTCCGGACATCACGCGGTTCCACTGCGTCATCTGGCCGGCGATGCTGATGGCGGCCGGCGTGGCCCTGCCGCGCGCGGTGTGGGCGCACGGCTGGATGACGTTCGGAGGTGCCCGGTTCTCCAAGTCGGCCGGCGTGCGGTACACGCTCGACGAGGCGATCGAGCGCCACGGCCCGGACGCCCTGCGCTATTTCCTGCTGCGGGAAGTGCCCTGGGACGCGAGCGGCGAGTTCTCGCTCGAGCGGTTCGACGCGCGCTACACCGCGGACCTGGCCGACACCGTCGGCAACCTGGTCTCGCGCACGCTGTCCATGGTGCACCGCTACTCGGGCGGCGCCGTGCCGGACGGCAGCGAGACGCCGCTCGACCGCGCCGCGGCGGACGCCCTCGCCGGGTACCGCCGCGCGATGGACGCGTACCGCCTGCACGACGGCGCGGCCCGGGTCGTGGCGCTCGCCGCGGACGCCAATCGGTTCGTCCAGGACACGGCGCCGTGGACCCTGGCGAAGCGGAACCGCCAGGCGGAGCTCGACGCGTCGCTCGCCGCGCTGGTGCGCACGGTCGCCCGGATCGCGGTCCTGGCGGCGCCGTTCCTGCCCGGCAAGGCGGAGCAGGTCTGGACGGCGCTGGGAGCGGGTCGACCCCTCGCGTCGGTGCGCCCGGACGACCTGACGGCCCCGGCGGTGAGCGGGCGGCAAGTGGGCACGCCACCGATACTTTTCCCCAAGCTCCAGCCGAGCGGGGAGTTGCCCGAAACCGCGTGAGATGCGTCACGTGCCGCAATGTTGACGCCCTTCTGACCGGACCGTATCTTTGCGTTCCCACTTCGCGCGAAGTCATTGATGCAGCGTAAGAACGACCGCCGCTGGACGGTGATGCTGGTGCCCCACGGCTCGGGGGCGTCCCGGGCCGTGGAGGTGTCGCAGACCGTCGTCAAAGCCCTGCTCGGCATGGGGGGCGTGGTGGCGCTCGTCCTGGTCGTGCTCGGTGGCGCGGCGGTGGCCCGCGGCGTCAACATCACGCGGAGCCGCGGGCTCGAGCGCGAGAACCGGCTGCTCGCGAGCGAGATCCAGCGCATGCGGGAGCAGCTGGTCTCGCTGCGCGACACGCTCAACAGCTTCGGGGAGCGCGAACAGGAGCTGCGCCTGCTGGCCGGGCTCACGCCCACCGACCCCGGCGTCCAGCTCGGCGGCATCGGCGGCCCGGCGGGCGAGTGGTCGCAGCGCGACAGCCTCAGCACGGCCGGCGCTCTCGGCGCCGAGGTGCTCCAGGCGCGGCTCGACATGGAAGCCTTGACCCGGCGCGCCAACATTCTCAACCGGTCGCTCAGCGAGGCGTACGACTCGCTGTCGCGTCATCAGGCCCGCCTGGCGGCGACGCCGTCCATCATGCCCACCAAGGGGTGGCTCACCAGCGCGTTCGCGCGCGAGCGGCAGCATCCCATCCTGCACCTGGCGCGGCCGCACGAAGGCATCGACGTGACCGCGCCGATGGGCGCCGAGATCGAGGCGCCAGCGGCGGGGATCGTGACCGAGGTGCGGTGGGTCGACGGCTACGGGAACATGCTCACGATCGACCACGGCTACGGCGTGGTGACGCGGTACGCGCACTGCTCGAAGATTCTGGTGGCGCGAGGCACGCGGGTGCGGCGCGGGCAGACGGTGGCGCTGGTCGGCTCGACCGGCCTCTCCACGGGCCCGCACCTGCACTACGAGGTGTGGCTCAACGGGAAGCCGGCGGACCCGCTGCGGTACGTGTTGCCGGACGCGATCGTGGACTGACGGACTGCGGGACTGGAAGAATGACCGAGGGGCTGGGTTGCCGTTTCCCAGCCCCTCGCGCGTTCCCGTCGAGCGATGTCGCCGCGTCTACGGGTTCACGTCGATGCACTGCGTGAACTGCGTGTTGTTCGCCTCCTCGAATGGCACCGGCAAATTGACCGCCGGTCCATAGTCCCCACCCTTGAAGTACGGGCCGACCGGAAACACGGTGGCTGCCGTGAACCCCTGCGCGCCGTACTGGCGGATCAGGCGCCGCATGTCGCCCAGCCGGTGGCCGGTGCTAAAGAGCCAGAACGCGCGCTCGCGGAAATGCGTATACAGGCGCGACCGCATGTCGGCGAAGGTGTCGGCGATGGCCGTCAGGTCGGGCCCCCGGACGAACGGCGGCTGCCCCGCGACCGCGATGCCGCCCTCGATGGGCGGGTAGAGGCTCGTGGTCGTCCGCAGCCGGTTGATCTCCGCCAGCCACGGAGCCGTACTCCCCGCCGCGAGGCTTGCCTCGACCTCGATCAGGCGGGCTTCGATGCCTGACGCCAGGAGGACGGAGCTCTGTTCGCCGAAAATGCCCTGGCGCGTGACCAGGAGGGGGAGCGCGCTGTCGAAGATGCGATCAGGCCCCGTCACGTGGGGTAGGCGCGGGTCGTTCGCGCTCATGAAGTCCAGCCCATTCCCGCCCTCGCGATCCACCATCGTGTAGCGCTTGGGGCTGTTGTTCAGCCCCCAGATCTCGTTGTCGAGCGTGGTGATCGAGTGCTCCACCGACCACTTGAAGTCGTCCGGGACGCCCGCCACTGCCGCCGCGGCCGCCGCGTACTGGCCCTGATTGACGAGCGCCCGGCCCTTGAGCACGGACGCGAACCACCGCACCTGATTGTCGGCGGTCTGGGCCATGGCGGAGTCCGCGTGCGCGACGGCGCGACGGAACACGGAGTCGTTGGTGATCGGCCCGCCTTCGAAAGGCCGTCCGCCCTCGTCGAGCCCGCTGAGGGGGTGACCGTTGCAGTAGTGCTCGCCGATCGCCGTCTCGACGTAGGAGATCACGCTGAACATGAGTCCCACGAGTCGCGTCGAGTCCTGAACGAACTCCCGCAGGCCGCGGATCGCCGCCTCGGCCTGGACGCGCGGCCGGTTCACGGCGAGAGAGAGATTGTCGTTGAACGTGTTGTCCGGCTGAAAGATCCGCTGGTCCTGATTGTTGCGCTGAACGAACGTATCGCCCGAGCGCCACTCGTCGGCCAGCAAGCCGCCGAACATGAACAGGTTATCGGGAGATTCGACCCCACTCATGGCCTGCGTCAGCCGAAAGATCGTGCCGTTCGCGATGGCCAGGGCCGCATTCGCCGAGTTCGCTTCGAGAATGATGTCCGGGTCGGTGACCTCGAGCAGGTCCTCGCAGGC
>JBOHSV010000501.1:0-4127 GCA_050921735.1 Gemmatimonadales bacterium
GGCCGTCGGCGGCGTTCCCGCTCGCCGGCTACGCCGTGGGCCCGTCGAACGAGATGGCGGTCAAGGCGGTCCGCGAAGCGCT
Organism: Gemmatimonadales bacterium; assembly: GCA_050921735.1. GTDB lineage: Bacteria > Gemmatimonadota > Gemmatimonadetes > Gemmatimonadales > GWC2-71-9 > DATLXT01. The sequence goes on from JBOHSV010000501.1 coordinate 83, forward strand.
CGAGCGTCCCGGCCGGAAGTACAATCCCCTGGTCCTGACGGGGCACAGCGGACTGGGCAAGACGCACCTGCTGCACGCTACGGGGCTCGAGCTGGCCCGGCGGCGCGGCGCCGTGGTGGCGTGCCTCTCCACCCAGACGTTCATCGACGAGCTCATCGCCGCCATCGACGGCGACCACGTCGAATGGTGGCGGGCCCGCTACCGGCGCGCCACGGCGGTGCTGCTGGACGACATCCAGCTGCTCGCCGGCAAGGAGCGCACGCAGGAGGAGCTGTTCAACCTGTTCAACCGCTTCCTCGATCAGGACCGCCAGCTGGTGTTCACCGCTCCGGGGGTGCCCGGGGCGCTGGCGGGCCTCGAGGACCGCATCGTCTCGCGGCTCGAGGGCGGCCTGGTGGTCGAGCTGGGAGACCCCGACCGGGCGGTGCGGCGCGGCGTGCTCGACCGGCACTTCGTGTCCTCCGGGGCCGAGGCGGCGCTGCTCGATTACCTGGCCGACCGGCCGGTGGACTCGGTGCGGACCTTGATGAACCTGGTGCAGCGCGTCGCCGGGGCCGCCGCGGAGAAAGGGGTCGCCGTCACCGCCGGGCTCGCGCGCGAGGTGCTCGAAGGACCGTCGCGCGACCGCCGGACCGGGGGCCTGCGCACCAGCGGGATCGTGGTGTCGAGCGCGGGCGGCATCCGCAGCCGGGAAAAGATCGTGTGGGACTGGCCGGAGTACGGCGACCGCGTGCTGGAGGAGCCGCGCTGATGGCGATCAAAGGGTCGCTCAAGGAAGCGTCGCTCCCCGACGTGCTCCAGCTCCTCGCGCTGGGGCAGAAGACCGGCTGTTTGTCGATCGCCGACCGCTCGAACTTCGGGTACATCTACTTCGATCGGGGCCGGATCTGCTACGCCTCGATCGTCAATCGCCGCGACCGGCTGGGCGACATCCTGGCGAAGCACGGCCGCATCACGCCGGAGCAGCTCGACGCCGCCGTCCACCGCCAGACCCGCGAGCGCGACAAGAAGCTGGGCGAGATCCTGGTCGCCATGAGCGTCATTTCCCAGGCCGACCTCGAGCGCTACATGCGGATGCAGATCGAGGAAGCGGTCTACTACCTGTTCACGTGGACCCAGGGCACGTTCAACTTCGAGGCCGACGTCCGGCCCGAGCAGCAGGACTTCCTCGTCGCCATCAATCCCGAGTCGCTGCTGCTCGAGGGCGCGCGCCGGGTGGACGAGTGGAGCCTCATCGAGAAGAAGATCCCGACCTTCGACCTCATCTTCGCCGTGGACCGGGACCGCATCGCGATCAGCGACGCGGCCCTGACCGATGCGCAGCAACGCATCCTGCCGCTGCTCGACGGGTCGCGCAACGTGAACCAGGTGATCGAAGACTCCGGGCTGGGAGAGTTCGAGATCGGCAAGGCGCTCTACGGGCTCATCACCGCGGGGTTCGTGCACCGTGCCGGGCGGACCGCGCTGGCCGAGGACGCGCGCATGACCGACGCGCGCGTCGAAGAGCATCGCAACCTGGGGATCGCGTTCTACAAGACCGCGATGCTGGACGAGGCGGCACGGGAATTCCGCCGCGTGGTCGAGCTCCGGCCGGGCGACGCCGACGCCCACTTCTTCATCGGGCTGGTCGCGCTCAAGCAGGCCCGCTGGCGCGAGGCGATGGACGCCCTGCGCCTGGCGGCGGAGAAGGGCGGCAACCGCCCCGCCGTGCTCCACAATCTGGGGGTCGCGCTCGAGCAGCTCGGCCGGCTGGAGGACGCCGAGGCCGCCTACGCCGAAGCGGCCGCCCGCGCGCGCACCGATCCGCGCGTGTACACCAGCTGGGGCATCGTCGCGCTCAAGCGCGGCGACTACGAGAGCGGGGCGGGCCGGCTCGACCGCGCGAAGGAGCTGTTCGCCGAGCGGGTCCCGCCGATCTGGTACTGGGCGCGCGCGCTCGCGGCGGCCGGCGTCGGCGATTTCGCGCTGGCCGAGGAGCTCGCCGGCGCCGGGACGGAGGCGTATCCCAGTCACGGCGTGTTGCGCAATAATCTCGCCGTGCTCAAGGAGCTGTCCGGCGATCTGGCGGGGGCCGAGGAGGCGGTGCTGGCCGCGCGCCGCGACGAGCCGTCGCTCCCCCAGCTGTCCAAGAATCTGGGCGACCTGGCGTACCGCGCGTCGCGCTACGACGAGGCGTGGGACGCCTACCAGCGGGCCGTGGAGCTGGCCCCCGACCTGGGGGATGACGTCTACTTCAAACTGGGGAACATCGCCTACAAGCGGAACGACCGCGACCTGGCCGCGCAGCTCTGGCGCAAGGCGCTCGAGCTCAACCCCAACCACGAGCTGGTCAAGGCGAATCTGGATACCCTGAGCACCGTGTCGTGACGGCCGAGCGGGACGACGAGGCCTTCCGGGCGCTCACCGAAAAGATCTCGCGCACGCGCGGGGTCAGCTGCGAGGCCTACAAGGAGAAGTGCCTCAAGCGCCGACTGGCGGTGCGCATGCGGGCCCGCGGCGTGCATACCTACGGCGACTACGGCCGCGTGCTGGACGAGGACGCGCACGAGTACGAGCTGCTGCTCGACGCCCTCACCATCAACGTCACGAAGTGCTACCGCAACGCGGAGACGTGGGACACGCTGTCGGGCAGCTACCTCCCGGCGCTGTGGGAGGCGCGGCGCGGGCGCCTGCGCGTCTGGTCCGCCGGATGCGCCTCGGGGGAGGAGCCGTATACGCTGGCCGTCGTGCTGGCCGAGACCGCGCGGCGCGCGGGCGCCGCCGCCACCCTCGCCCGCTGCCGGGTGGACGCCACCGACGTCGACCGGCGCAGCCTCGAGCGCACGCGCACCGCGGCGTTCCCGGAGGCGGCGTTCAGCGAGATGCCGGCCGACCTGGTGCGACGCTACTTCACGGCCGAGACGCCGCGGCGGCCGGTCCAGGCGCTGCGCGCCCTCGTCCACGTCCACCCCCACGATCTGACCCGCGCGCCGCCGCCGCACCCGCCGTACGACCTCATCGTGTGCCGCAACGTCGTGATCTACTTCGACCGGGCCACGCAGGAGCGCCTGTTCGACGTCTTCGCGGACGCGCTCGCCCCGGCCGGCGTGCTCGTGCTGGGCAAGGTCGAAACGCTGTTCGGCCCCGCGCGCGAGCGCCTGGTGCTCGCGGACCCGCGCGAACGCATCTACCGGAGACCGGCGTGACGGGCCCGGGCGCGGAGCGCGTCGTCAAGGTCGCCGACTGGGCCGTGGCGCAGGGCGGCGGCGTGCTCGTCACGCTGGGGCTGGGGTCGTGCGTCGCGATCATGCTGCACGATCCGCAGGCCGGCGTCGGCGGCATGGCGCAGGTGCTGCTGCCGTCGGGCAGCCTGGCGCGTGACGCGACCAACCCCGCCAAGTTTCCCGAGACGGCGGTCCCGCTGCTGATCGAGCGGCTGACGGCGCTGGGGGGCACGCGCGGGCGGATCGTGGCCAAGCTCGCGGGCGGCGCGAGCATGTTCGCCCAGCTCATGAGTCCGGGCACCGTGCAGATGGGCGAGCGCAACGTGGTGGCGGCGCGGGAGGCGCTGCGGCACGCCGCCATCCCCGTGGTGGCCGAGGCGGTGGGCGGCGACCGCGGCCGCACGGTCCGCTTCCACGTGCGCGACGGGCGCGTGGAGATCCGCTCGGTGGGGCTCGATGCCGCCGCCATCTGAGCCGCGCCCCACGGTCCTCGTGGTGGACGACAGCGCGCTCATGCGGCGCGTCATGACGGACGTGCTGGGCGGGCCCTACCGCATCGTCGCCACCGCGCGCGACGGCTTCGACGCGGTCCGCAAGGTGCACCAGCACGAGCCCGACGTCGTCACGATGGACCTCGAGATGCCCGAGCTCGACGGGCTCGGCGCCATCGGGTACATCATGTCGGAGCGGCCGCGCCCCATCGTGGTCGTGAGCGCCCACGCGGGGCCGGGAACCGCGGCGGCCATCCGCGCCCTGGAGCTCGGGGCCGTGGAGATCGTGGCGAAACCGGCCGAGGCCACGCGCGGGGCGCTCGCGGCGATGGCGCCGCTCCTGCTGGCGGC
>JBOHSV010000502.1:0-2358 GCA_050921735.1 Gemmatimonadales bacterium
GGGCGGGCGAGCTTCGACGTGGCGCTGGCCGCCGGCGCGGCGGCGGAGCTGGTGCGGGCCCAGGAGCGGTGGCTCGGGGCGCTCGAGCTGCGCGACGGCATCGACGACGCGATCATCACGCTGGGCCGGCAGTATCACGTGGTCCGGCCGCTGGGCGCCGGGCGCGAGGAGTTCCTCTATCTGGTGCTGTCGCGCGAGCGCGCCAACCTCGGCCTGGCGCGGCGCCAGCTGGCGAAGCTGGCGCGCCGGCTCAAGGCGTAGCGCGGGGCGACGGCCGGTTACTGCGGCGCGGCGGGTAGCGGCACGTCGCTGTTCCAGATGTCCTGCATCATCAGCCAGCGGCCGTCCTCCCGCACCCAGCGCACCAGGTACGTCCCCGAGTCCACGCCCGCGGGCCAGGTGAAGGTCCAGCGCCCCAGCTCCACGGCGCTCGGGCCCATGGCCCACACCGACTCGGCGCGAAGCGCGAGCAGGGGCGGCGGGCTGGACATGGTGTCGAGCACGGCGAAGAAGGCGCGGATCGAGTCGCGGCCGCGCACGGCGGGCATGTTGGGCGGGTAGAGCACCGCCTGCGCGTGGTAGAACCCGGCGAGCGAGTCGGCGCGCCCGGCGGCGGTGAGGTGCGCCCAGTGCGCGTTGGCGGAGTCGATGGCCGCTTTCGCCGCGGCCGAGGTGTCGGGAGGGCGACACGCGAGCGGCGCGGCAAGGAGGAGGGCGAAGAACGGGGCGGTGCGCATGCACGGGGCTCCGGGTCGGGGGAGGGGGGTGACGATAGGCGGCGCGTGGCCGGCCCGCAAGTGGACGGCTAGACGCGAAGCGGCGGGGGCGGCTATCTTGCTCCCCCATGCTCGATCCCAAGATTGCGGCCGCGCTGAACGACCACCTGCACCACGAGCTGGCCTCCTGGTATCTCTATCTCTCCATGGCGGCGTATCTCGAGGCGGCGAACCTGCCGGGCTCGGCGGCGTGGATGCGGACGCAGGCCGGCGAGGAGCTGGCGCACGCCCTGAAGGTGTTCGACTATGTGAACGACCGGGACGGGCGGGTCACGCTCCAGCCGATCGCCCAGCCGCCGGTGGAGTTCGCCTCGCTCGCGGCGGTGTGGAAGGCGGCGCTGGCGAACGAGGAGAAGGTTTCCGCGCTGGTCGCGAAGCTCTACGACCAGGCTCAGAAGGCGGGCGACCACGCGACCGCCGCGATGGAGCAGTGGTTCGTGACGGAGCAGGTCGAGGAGGAGAAGACCGTGCGCCTGATCCTCGAGCGCCTGGAGCGGATCGGCGAAGTCAGCTCCGCGATCTACTTTCTGGATCGGCACCTGGGGAAAGAGGCGGAGAAACCATAACGCCCGACGGTTTCTCTCGCGTCTCCGTCGCTCAGGCTCTCGAGCTCGTGGCCGCGGGCGGCGGCGTGCTGGTCGACGCGCGCGACCGGCGCCTGTACGACAACGCCCACGCCGCGGGCGCGGTCTCGCTCCCCCTCGCAGACGCCGACGGCCCGGAGGGACGCGCCCGGGCGGAGGCGCTGGCCGGCGGCCGGACCCTCATCCTCTACTGCGCGTGAGTGGATGAAGATACAAGCGCCCGGGCGGCGCGACGGCTGATCGCGGCTGGGTACCCCGGGGAGGGGTTGGCGGTGCTGGTGGGCGGGATCCGGGCGCTGCACCAGGCCGGCCATCCGGTCGAGAAGTGGACTGATCGGGCGTGATGATCGACGTCCTCGGGGCGTTGCGCGACGGGCTCGCGCCGCACTATACGGTGGAACGCGAGATCGGCGCCGGGGGCATGGCCCGCGTGTACCTGGCGCGCGAGCGGCACCCGCCGCGCAACGTGGCGATCAAGGTGATGGATCCCGAGCTCGCCACCCCGGCGTTCCGCAAGCGCTTCATTCGTGAAGTCGAGCTCACCTCCCAGCTGAATCATCCGAACATCGTCCCGATCCTCGCCGCCGACGAGTGCCTGTTCGTCCCGGACGGGCCCGACGGGCTGTGCTACTACATCATGCCCTACGTCGAGGGCGAGTCGCTGCGGCAGCGGCTGGCGCGGGAGCGGACGCTGCCGCTGGACCAGGCGCTCCGGATCGCGTTCCAGGTGGGAGACGCCCTGAGCTACGCGCATGCCCGCGGGATCATTCACCGGGACGTGAAGCCGGAGAATATCCTGCTGTCCGGCAACGACGCGTTCGTGGCCGACTTTGGCATCGCGCGGGCGGTGAGTGCCGCGGGCGCCGAGACGCTCACGGGCGTGGGGCGGGCGCTGGGCTCGCTCGGCTACATGAGCCCGGAGCAGCTCACGGGGAGCCGGGGGATCGACGCGCGGAGCGACGTCTACAGCCTGGCGTGCGTGCTGTACGAGATGCTGG
>JBOHSV010000503.1:0-7421 GCA_050921735.1 Gemmatimonadales bacterium
GGCGAGCTCCGAGGCGAGCTGCGGGCGGCCGCCGCTGTCCTCGCGCACCACCACCGCCCCGGCGCGGTAGCTCTCCGCCAGGATGTTGGCGGCCAGATCGGCGGCCGAGCCGATGCGGCGCGTCAGCTCCTGGTACGCCGCCCCCCGCCCCGCCACGTACAGCACGACGCCGAACGCCGCGAGCGTGAAGAACAGCGCCGTCGCATACCACGCCGTGAGCCGCCCGCGGATGGTGCGCACGTCACGCCTTCACGACGTAGCCCACTCCCCGCACCGTGTGGATGAGCTTCGGCTCACGCCCGTGGTCGAGCTTCTTCCGCAACCGGGTGATCACCACGTCCACGATGTTCGTGCCGGGATCGAAATGGTAGTCCCAGGCGTACTCCGTGATCAGCGTGCGGGCCATCACGCGCCCCTGGTGCCGCATGAGGTACTCGAGCACGGCGTACTCCTTGGGCGTCAGCTCGATCGGCTTGCCCCGGCGCCGCACCTCGCGGCTCCCGGTGTCCAGCTCGAGGTCGGCGACGTTGAGCACGGGGGGCGCGATGTTCTTCGGCCGCCGTCCCAGCGCTTCGACGCGAGCCAGCAGCTCCTCGAAGGCGAAGGGCTTCGTGACGTAGTCATCGGCGCCCATGCGCAGGGCCTGGACCTTGAAGTCCACGGCGTCCTGGGCGGTGAGCACGAGCACCGGCATCCCGCTGCCGCGGTCGCGCAGGGTGCGCAGCACCTCCAGGCCCGACAGGCGCGGCAGGCGGAGGTCGAGCACCATGAGGTCGTAGTGCTCCGGCCCGGCCAGGCGCAGGGCCTCCTCGCCGTCGGTGACGAGGTCGGCGTGGAACCGGGCCTCTTCCAGCCCGCGCTTGACGTACTCGCCCACCGTGCGGTCGTCTTCCACCACGAGGATCTTCATCCGACGGGGAGGTAGACCTTGAAGTCCGAGCCGACGCCGATCTGCGACTCGACTTCGATGCGGCCGCGGTGCTCCTGGATGATGCCGTAGCAGATGGACAGGCCGAGCCCGGTGCCGCGTCCCTGCGGCTTCGTCGTGTAGAACGGCTCGAAAATCTTGGGAAGCTGATCCTCGGGAATGCCGTGCCCGGTGTCGATGAACTCCACCAGCACCTCGTCCGCCCGCCGCGGGTTCCGCTGCGTGCGCACCGTCAGCACGCCGCGCGCGTCCATCGCGTCCATGGCGTTGAGCATCAGCGCCATGAAGCTCTGGATCAGCCGCTCCGCGTCGGCCTGCAGCGGCGGGAGGTCCTCGCCCAGCTCGCGCACCACGGTGAGATGCTTGAACCGGTCGTGATGCTTGAGCAGGAACAGCGTCTGCTCCACGACGGCATTAACGTGCACCGCCCGCTTGGCGCCGGTGCGGGGGCGGGAGAAGTCCAGCAGGCTGTCCACGATGCGGCGGCAGCGCTGGACCTCGGTATCGATGATCTTGAGATACTCCGCGTAGGCCGCGCGCTCCCCGGCCGGCAGCGTGTCGCCGCGCAGCGCCAGCGCCTCGTTGCACGCCAGGATCGTCGCCAGCGGATTGTTGATCTCGTGCATCACGCCGGCCGCGAGCTGCCCGATCGCCGCCAGCTTGTCGGTCTGCGACAGCCGCTGCTGCGCCTGCCGCCACTCCGTGATGTCCTCGCCGATCGTGATCACGTGCGAGATCTGCTCGTCGTCGCGCCGCATCGGGATCTTGGTGATGCGGTAATGCCGCGCCTCGCCGCTGGTCTGCGACTCCATCTCCATCTGCTGGAGCTCGCCGGTCTCGAACACCCGATTGAACTCGCGCTCGAGCAGCTCGCGCGGCTGGCGGTCCAGCACCTCGAAGATCTCGCGGCCGATGGCGTCCTCGCGCGCCACGCCCTGCGTCCCGGCCTCGCGCTTGCGGTTCCAGGCGCGGATGCGGTACTCGCGATCGATCACGTAGAGACCGACGGGGAGGGAGTCGATGATGCGGGCCACGAAGTTGCGCTGCGCCTCCACCTCGCGCGTGCGCAACGCCACCTCCGAGGCGAGGTCCTGCGACAGCTCCGCCGCCGCGAGCACGGGGGCCAGCAGCCGGGCGACGACCAGCAGGACGTCGTGCGCGACGTGCTCGTGGCGCCCAGCCGGGACGAGCGCCTCGAGCACGCCGAACGGCTCCTCCTCCTGCAGCAGCGGGAACCGCACGAGCGCGCCCCCGGGCACCTTCTCGCGCGTCGGCCCGCCGGCCACCCAGTCGCTCACCGGCGCCAGGGCGCCGGGGAGCTCCCCCTCGTCGCCGGGCGTCGCGATCGCCGCGTACCCCGTCGCCGGTTCGTTGCGCAGCCACAGGCGACAGCGGCGCAGGCCGAGGCCGCGCCGCAACGCCGCCACGACGTCCGCGAGCGCCGCGCGCGACCCCAGGTCCACCGACAGGATCGACGCGACCTCCGCCAGCACCCGCAGACCGGGATGGTCGGTATCGAGCGTGGAGGCGGCCATTGGCCGCTATTCTAGGGAGCCGGTTGGGCGCGCGCCAGCGGGAACTCGGCCCGCACGCCGAGCAACGCGCGCACGCCGGCATCGCGGCCAAAGAACACGGTGGGACCCAGCAGCACCACGAATTGCCCTCCCGCCGGATCCCCGACCCGGATGCCCGGGAGCAGCGCGGCGCCCAGCCACGCCGAGCCCTGCGGCAGCGGCGAGTTGGCCGCCAGGTACCCCGCCGCCTCGAACGTCACGTCGAACCCGACCTGCGTCACATCGGGGTCGTGGCCCAACTCGGCGATCCGGGCCGTGGCCGTCCGCGCCGCCACTGCCACGCCCCCCACCACGCCGCGCGACCCGCTGAAAAACGCCCGCTGATCCACGAACGACGCGACGCGCACGCCCAGCGACGCCCGCCTTAGCGGCCCCAGCGCCACCCCCCGCACCAGCGCGACATCCACGCCCTCGAGCTGCCATCCATCGCCCACCGTCGCCGCGAGCCCCACGGCGAGCGACGACTGCGCCGCGAGCGGCGTAGACAAAGCCGCCAGCGCGAGGGACATTGGGACTATGGATCGCCGCACGTTCTTCCTCCTCACCGGCGCCGCGTCCGGTGCGTTCCTCGCTCCATCGTTACCCCGTCACCACCCCACGCGCACCGGCCGCCTGCAGTTCACCCTGGACGACCGCCGCCGCTGGTCCCTGTGGTACCGCGGCACGCGCGGGGCCGTGCCGGTCATCGAGCGCGCCAGCATCGGCGTCTGGATCGGCGACGCGCTCGTCACGCTGGCGGACCTGGAAGATACGGCCGTCGGCAACCGCCGGCCTCCCGCCGGCGAGTCCCTGGTGATCCGAGGCCGGGCCGCCGGCGTCTTTCTCGAAGCCGAATTCGTCGGCGGCGAGGAGCGCGCCGTGCCGCACGCCAGCGTCACCGTGAGCATCTACCCCGACCGCTACCTCCCGACGTGCGGCGGCGTCCGCTTCTTCGACGGGCCCGAGACCGACGTCCTCCCCGGCCCCGCGCCCCTGGTGGCGCTCGTCAGCGGGTACGACTCGTCGGCCGGCTGCCGAGTCGAACGGCTCCCGGTCGGCAGCGAGCTGGCGAGTCACGCCGTGCTCGCGCTGACCGGCGCCACGCACGGCCTGCGCATCGCGTTCGATCCGGCGGAGCCCGGCGAGGCCGCCGTCCGGCTCTCGCCGGCGGGGCTCGCGGCCGTGAGCGACTGGCGCCCCGCCCGGCCCCTCCGGCCGCGCGGCGACAGCTCGACCATGCGGCTCGCCTACCAGGCCGAGGGCGACGGGCTCGAGGCGCTGGCGGCGCTGTTCGAGCCCGCCTCGCCCGTGGACCGGGAGCGGCTGGCGGACCTCATCGCGCCGGTCGGCTGGTCCGCCCGGCACCTGCCGGCCGACCGCTTCGGCGAAGCGCTGGTGCTCGCGAACCTCGAGGTCTGCGCGGCGCGGTTCGACCGGCGCCACTTCCGCTGCGTCCTGCTGAGCGACGGGTACCAGCGCGCCCCCGGCGACTGGGAGACCAACACCAGGTTCCCCGGCGGCCACCGCTGGCTCACCGACCGCATTCATGCGCACGGCTTCAAGGCCGGCCTCTGGATCGCGCCGTTCGCCGTCGCCGGAGCCTCCGGCCTCCCGGCGGCGCACCCCGACTGGCTGCTGCGCCACGGAGACGAGCCCCTCGTCATGGCCGCGCCCGGCGCGTGGGGCGGCCCCGTGCACGCGCTCGACGGCGCTCACCCCGACGTCCAGCAGTGGCTCTACGACCTCGCCCGCCGCGCGGTCCGCGACTGGGGCTACGACTTGCTCGAGGCCGACTTCCTGCACTGGGCCACGCTGGGCGACGCCCACCACGGCGGCCTCACGCACGCCGAAAGCTATCGCCGCGGCCTGGCGGCGATTCGCGACGGGCTGGGCCCCGAGGCGTTCCTGCTGGGCCGCCACGCGCCGCTGCAGCACTCCGCCGGGCTCGTGAACGGCATGCACACCGGCCCCGACCTGCACGCCAGCTGGGGTGGCATCCAGCGCGCCGGCCGCGCCGCCGCCCTCCGGTGGTTCGCTCACCGGGGCGCCTGGCTCAACGATCCGGGCGGCCTGCTGGTGGGTGCGCCGCTGACCGACGACGAGGCGCGCACCTGGACGTCGCTGGTCACGCTGGCGGGAGGCGTGACCCTGTTCGCCGGTCACCTGCCGGACCTGCCCCCCGAGCGCCTCGGCATGCTCCAGCGCGCCCTGCCCGCGGCGCGCCCCGGCGGTCGCCCCGTCGGCGCCCTGGTCCCGGACCGCGAGGTCGCCCCCGCCGTCATGGTCGGTGACGAGACGCATCCGCTGCACGGCGCATGGCGCTTCCGCACCGGAGACGATCCGGCGTACGCCGATCGCGACTACGCCGACGACGTGTGGGAGACCATCGCCGTCCCGGGCGCGTGGGAGCGGGCCGGACGGCCGCACTACGACGGCTACGCCTGGTACCGTACGCGGTTCACGCTGCCGGCCCGCCGCGCGGCGCCGGTGGCGCTCGAGCTCGGCAAGATCGCCGACGTCGAAGCGACCTACGTCAACGGCGCGAAGGTCGGGCAGCTGGGGGGGTTCCCGCCCCACTACCGCTCGGAGCGGCTCGCCTATCGCCGCTATGCGCTGGCCGCCGAGCAGCTCAATTGGGGCGGCGAAAACGTGCTGGCCGTCCGCGTCTACGACGGCGGCGGGGAGGGTGGACTGTGGAGCGGCCGCCGCGAACGGCCGGCCCTGGCGTGGGTGGCCCAAGGCGCACCCCGGTGGTGGACCGTGGCGCTCACCAACTGGGACGCGGAGCCGCGCGACCTCTCGGTGCCGCTCGCCGATCTCGGCATCGCCGGTGCGCGCTTCGCGGCGTATGACGTGTGGCGGGACGCGCCCCTGACCGACGTGCGGACGGCGGTCCAGACGACGCTCGAGCCGCACGCCACGCTGCTCCTCGCCCTGCGGCCCGCGAGCGCTCACCCGCAGGTGATCGGCACCACCCGACACCTCGTCCAGGGCGCCGTGGACGTCCGCGACGAAGCGTGGGACCGGTCGGCGGCCGTCCTGCGCGGCCGGGCGGCCGCGCAGGACGAACGGGCATACGCCGTGACGATCGCCGTGCCGCGCACGCTCCGGCCGGCCGCGTGCCGCGCCGATCCTCCCTGCGAGACACGGCGCTTGCCGTCCGGCCACGTGGTGTTGACCTGGCCGGGGGGCGGCGATGGACGGGATCTCCAGTGGGAGCTCCGGTTCCGGGCCGCGAGCCGATGACGGGCGAGACTACCTCACGCCGGTCGGTTGAATGCCCTGGACGAAGTACCGCTGCGCGAAGAAGAGCACCACCAGCAGGGGGAGCGTCGCCGTCACCGCCGCCGCCATCAGGTGGGGCCAGTTGGTGTGCTGCACGCTCGCAAACGACGCCAGCCCCACCTCCACCACCCGCATCTCCAGCGAGCGCGTGGCCACGAGCGGCCACAGGAAGCTCTTCCACTGCTCCACGAAGGCGAAGACGGCCAGCGTCGCGAGCGCCGGCTTGGAGAGGGGGAGAACGACGCGCCAGAAGATCGTCCACTCCCCCGCTCCGTCCAGCCGGGCCGCGTCTTCCAGGTCGCGCGGCAGGGTGAGAAAGAACTGTCGCAAGAGGAAGATGCCCCACACCGACACGAGCTCCGTCGAGATCAGCCCCGCGTAGGTGTCCACCCAGCCCAGGGCGTCGATCATCAGGAACCGCGGAATCAGCAGCACGATGGCGGGCACCGTCAGCACGGACAGGAAGACTAGGAACAGTCGGTCACGGCCGGGGAACCGTAATCGGGCGAACGCGTAAGCCGCGGCCGCGCTCGTGAGCACCTGTCCCACGACCACGGCGCCGGCCACCACGGCCGAATTCACGAAGAACCGCCCGAACGGCAGGGCGGTGAGTGCCGCCGGATAGTTTCCGAATCGCGGCCTCGTGGGAACGAGCGGTGGGGGGTACGCCAGGATCTCCAGGTCGTCCATGAGCGACGCGGAGACCATGTAAAGGAAGGGGAGCACCGCCGCCACGGCGAGCAGCCCCACCAGGGCCGCCCCGGCCCACCTGCCCAACTGCCCCCCCTTACCCATACTCCACCCGCCGGCCCAGCAGCCGGAACTGCGCCCAGGTCACGCCGAACAGAATCGCGAACAGCACGAGGGCCAGCGCGCTCGCCTGGCCAAACCGCAGGAACTGCCACGCCATCTCGTAGATCCGGTATACCACGACATCGGTCGCGTGAAGCGGGCCGCCGTTGGTCAGGACGTAGATATAGGTGAACACCTGGAACGATCCGATCACACCCGTCATCAGGACGAACAGCGTCACCGGCCTGAGGAGCGGGAACGTGACCCGCCAGAACCGCTGCCACGCGTTGGCACCGTCCACGCGCGCCGCGTCGAGATACCCCTGCGGAATTCCCTGCAGGCCGGCGAGGAACACGACCATCTGGTAGCCCACCTGCACCCACGCCGAGACGAGCATCACGGCCACAAGCGCCGTCCTCGGGTCTTCCAGCCAGTCGACCGGTCCGAGTCCCGCGAACGCCAGCAGCCGGTTCAGGAGGCCGAAGTCCGCCTGGAACAGCCACTGCCAGACGAGTGCCAGCGCCACGACCGACGACACCGTTGGCAAGAGCAGGGCCGTGCGGAGCAGGCGCACACCGCGGCCGGCCCGCTGAAGCGCGAGCGCCGCTGCCAGCGCCACCGCCATCGTCGCCGGCACGTAGAGGGCGTAGACCGCGGTGTTCCGGAGCGCGCGCCACACCAGGGGGTCGCGCGCCAGCTCGACGAAGTTCGCGAGGCCGACGAACGGCTTGACCGGCTCCAGGGGGCTCCAGCGGTGCAGCGCCAGGTACGCCGCGAACAGTACCGGGCCGAACGCGAACACGGCGAGATGCACGCCGGCCGGTGCGAGGAAGGCCCACCCCGTGACCGTCTCGCGCAGGTCG
>JBOHSV010000504.1:0-8856 GCA_050921735.1 Gemmatimonadales bacterium
GGCCGGGCCCTCGTCGGGCCCCTGTCGCTCGTGGTCCTCGCCGCCGCCGCCGTGCTGCTGCCGCGGCCCGTGCCCCGGCTCGCCGCGCAGGACGCTTCCCTCACGGTGCTCGACTACCACGCGCACACCGAGGCCTCGCACGACGGTCGTGCCGGCTGGGGCCTGGAGAACCTCGCGCGCTGGCACGCGCGCCAGGGGTTCGAGGCGTCCTACGTCACCGACCACAACCGCATCTTTCCAGGCGGCGCCGAGCAGGCCTTTCCGCTCCTTCCCGGCGCTGAATGGAGCGTGCACCGCCAGCACGTGCTCGCGCTCGGACCCGTCCGCGAGATCGTGCGCGACAGCTTCGGCCGGACCACGGAGCGCATGCTCGGCATCTTTCCGGAGCTGGACCGGCAGGGCGCCATCGCCATCGGCGCCCTCCCGGAGTACTGGCGCAACCACTGGGACCACCTCGACGAGCTCGCTGAGGCGGGGGCCGATGGCTTCGAGATCGTGGACTGCGGCCCCAAGGCACTCGGGTTCCCGCGCGCGGGGCGGACGCGCGTCGTCCGGCTCGCCGCCGCGCACGACCTGCTGGTCGTCGGCGGCAGCGACAACCACGGGTGGGGCGCGGTGACATGCGTGTGGAACCTGGCGGTCCCGGGCGTCACGGGCCTGCGCGCCAATCGGGTGATCGCCCGGTCGGTCGCGCTCGCGCAGGGCGACGGGCCCGCCTGGGCGGCCGCGCTCACGCAACCCTGGCTCCTGTTCCGGTCGCTGTCGTGGAGCGAACGGATGAGCTGGCTCACGTGGATCACGGTGATCGTGCTGTATCGCGCCATCCCGCGCCGGGAAGGCGACCCGGGAGGGCTGGGAATCCTGGCGCGCAGTCTCAAGCTGCGGGCGCTGTTCCGGCGGCGTGTCGCGGGCTGAGAGCCCGCGCTCGGCAATGGCGCGCCCTTAAAGGACGCACCCGGGGCCGAGCCCGGGCTTCAGCCCGGGATTACGCGCCCACCACCACCCCCACTACTTCTCGATCCCGCGCGCGGTTATCCAGATTGAACACCGCCACCCGCTGCCACGTGCCGACCACCAGCTTGTCGTCGACCACGGGCAGGGTCACGCTGGGCCCGACCAGCGCCGAGCGGACGTGGGAGAAGCCGTTGCCGTCGTCGTAGGCGGCGTTGTGCGCGTAGTCCTCGTTGGCGGGCGCGATCTGGTCCAGCGCGCGGCGGAAATCCT
The DNA here is from genome assembly GCA_050921735.1 of Gemmatimonadales bacterium. GTDB lineage: Bacteria > Gemmatimonadota > Gemmatimonadetes > Gemmatimonadales > GWC2-71-9 > DATLXT01. The sequence goes on from JBOHSV010000504.1 coordinate 1,225, forward strand.
GGAGGGCGCCCTTCTCGTACTCGATCGTCGTCACGATCCCCGTTGATCCAACGAGCGACACCACGACGCTGCCGTCCTTCACGCCGGATTCCGCCACGAGCTCGGCCACGTCGTCGGTGATGTCACGGTGACCGAACTCGGCGGCCAGGCGATAGGTCCAGCGGCGTGAGCGCACGAAACTCCTCCTGGGGCCTGGGGGCTGGGGCCTAGGGATCTTCCCTGAGCCCCAGGCCCTAGGCCCCATACCCGGTGTCCGCTTGTGGGACGCCCAATCCCACGGCCGGTCAGCATCGACAGGTAGTTCAACCCGAAAGCTAGGGCAAATCGGGCAACCGGCAACGACTTACGCGCGGTACCCGCCTGGCACACCTTCTGCTCTTTTCTGGTCCAATCACCATGGACATCCCCCGGCTCAAGCCTCCCAAGCGCCTTCCGTACCTCAAGATCGGCCTCGGTGCCGGTGGCGTCGTGTTCATCACGATCTTGCTCGGCAGCCTGAAGCCCGCCGCGCCAACAGTGCAGCTCGGGACCGTACTCGTGGACTCGGTGCGGCGCGGCGAGCTGCTGCGCGAGGTGCGCGGGCCGGGGTCGCTGATCCCCGAGCAGATCCGCTGGATCTCGGCGCTGACGCCGGCGCGTGTGGAGCGGATTCTCACTCAGCCCGGCGACAGCGTGAAGGCCGAGACGGTGCTGCTCGAGCTGTCGAACCCCGACGTCCAGATCCAGGCGCTCGAAGCGCAGCAGCAGCTCACGGCGGCGGAGGCGCAGCTCGTGAACCTCCGCACCACGCTCGAGAGCCAGCGGCTCACACAACAGTCGCTGGTGGCCCAGGCCCGTACGGCGTACAACGAAGCGCGGCGCAACGCCATGGTCGCCGAGACGCTCGCGGTCAAGGGGCTCTCCTCGCCCTTCGAGCTCGGCCGCGCGCGGGATCAAGCTGAGGAGGCGGCGACGCGGCTCGAGATCGAGGAGCAGCGCCTGAAGCTCCTGACGGAGTCCATGGAGCCCCAGATCCACGTGCAGCAGGAGCAGGTGGTACGCCTGCGCGCGATCAACGCGCATCGGCAGAATGAAGTCCGCGGGCTTCAGGTGCGCGCCGGCGCGCCCGGTGTGCTGCAGGAGCTGCCGCTGCAGCTCGGCCAATGGGTGACGCCGGGACTGGTGCTCGCGCGCGTGGTGCAGCCGAGCCGGCTCAAGGCCGTGCTGCGGATTCCCGAGACGCAGGTGACGGAGGTGCAGATCGGTCAGCGTGCGACGATCGACACGCGCAATGGGTTGATCCCGGGTCGCGTAGTGCGAATCGACCCCGCGTCCCAGAGTGGCGCCGTCGGCGTCGACGTCGCCCTGGAAGGCGACCTCCCCGCGGGCGCGCGCCCGGAGCTCAGCGTTGATGGCACAATCGAGATCGACCGGTTGCCCGACGTGCTGTTTGTGGGGCGGCCCGTGTTCGGCCAGGCGAACAGCACAATCTCCTTGTTCAAGCTCGTGGATGGCGGCGACGCCGCGGTGCGAGTCCAGGTGCGCGTCGGCCGCAGCTCGGTCAGCACGATCGAGATCGTGGAGGGGCTCGAGGTCGGCGATCGGGTGATCCTGTCGGATATGTCGCGGTGGGATGAGGTGGATCGGGTGAAACTGAGGGACTAGGGAGCCCCAGGCCCTCACACAACGGAGTAAGGAATGCCGACGAACGGTGCGCCACTCATCAAGCTCGAAAGCCTGCGGAAGGTCTTCTACACCGAAGAGGTAGAGACCCACGCGCTCTCCGACATCCACCTCGAGATTACGAAGGGCGAATACGTTGTGGTGGCGGGCCCGTCGGGGTGCGGCAAGACGACCCTGCTCTCCATTCTCGGGCTGCTCGATTCGCCGAGCGAAGGCGCATACATACTGGACGGACAGCCGGTCGAGAACCTCACGGCGTCCGAGCGGGCGCGAATCCGGAACCGCCGCATCGGGTTCATCTTCCAGGCCTTCAACCTGATCGGCGATCTCACCGTCTACGAGAACGTCGAGTTGCCGCTGACCTACCGTGGGCTCCCGGGTGGAGAGCGGAAGAAGCGCGTGCAGGAAGCGCTCGAGCGTGTGGGAATGGTCCACCGCCAGAAGCACTACCCGTCGCAGCTCTCGGGCGGCCCGCCGCAGCGCGTGGCGGTCGCCCGCGCCGGGGGGGGCGACCCGGCCATCCTGCTCGCCGACGAGCCCACCGGAAACCTCGACTCGGCCAACGGGGGGGGGGTGATGGAACTGCTGCGCGAACTGCACAAGGGTGGGGCCACGATCTGCATGGTGACGCACGATCCGCGGTACGCGCAGCACGCCGAGCGCACGGTGCACCTGTTCGATGGGCGGATCGTCGACGAGCGGGCGGCGGAGGCGGTGTGAACAGGGGCTGGGGCCTGGGGGCTCGGGCCTGGGGCCGGCATGGTGGCGTTACTGCTCGCGGCGGTCGGGCTCTATGGCGTCATCTCCTACCTTGTGACGCGCCGAACCAACGAGATCGGTGTCCGCATGGCGCTGGGCGCCCTGCCGAGCCAGGTGGCTGGCCTCGTGGTCAACGGGTCGCTGAGGCTCGCGCTACTGGGCACCGGTATCGGAGTCGTGGCCTCGCTGGGAGCGAGCCGGGTGCTGCGCGGGCTGCTCTACGGCGTCGAGCCCACGCACCCGCTCGCCTACCTGGCCGCGGCCGCTGTTCTGGGAAGCGTGGCGGCGCTGGCCGCGTACCTGCCAGCGCGCCGCGCGGCCCGGATCGATCCGGTGGAGGCTCTGCGGTATGAGTGAGCGCCGGGTGTCGGGTGTCAGGGACCAGGTGTCGGGCGGAACTGCGGACACCCGACACCTGACACCTCTCGTGTCCCTCCGCGACGTCGAGAAATCCATCCCCCTCGGCGGCGGCCGCGTGTACCTCCTGCGTCGCATCACGCTCGACGTGGCACCCGGCGAGTTCGTCACCGTGATGGGACCGTCGGGGGCCGGGAAATCGACCCTGCTCGCAATCCTCGGCCTGCTCGACGCCGACTGGACCGGCGAGTACCGGCTGCTCGATCGGGAAATCCATCGCATCAAGCCGAAAGAGCGGGCGGCGCTGAATCGCGAGCACGTGGGGTTCGTGTTCCAGCAGTACCACCTGCTGGACGATCTCACGGTGGCCGAGAACCTCGATTTGCCGCTGTCGTATCGCAACGCCCCCCGGGGCGAGCGACAGGCGCTGGTGGCCGACGCGCTCGACCGCTTCGGGATCGTAGGGAAAAAGGATCTCGACCCGCGGCAGCTCTCGGGCGGGCAGCAGCAGCTCGTGGCGGTGGCGCGGGCGCTCATCCATCGCCCCACGCTGCTGCTGGCCGACGAGCCGACGGGCAATCTCCACTCGACCCAGGCGCGCGAGATCATGGCGTTGTTCAAGAAGCTCAACGCCGAGGGGATGACGATCGTGCAGGTTACGCACTCGGAGGAGAACGCGTCGTACGGCGGCAGGATTGTGCAATTGAGGGACGGTTGGATCGTGGAATAATGGACGCCCTCCTCCACGACCTCCGCTACGCCGCCCGGCAGCTCGCCCGCCGCCGCGGTCCTCGCCCTCGCACTCGGTATCGGCGCCAACACCGCGATGTTCAGCGTGGTCAATGCGCTGCTCCTACGGCCCCTGCCCCACGTGGCACGCCCGGCGGAGCTAGTCCAAATCGGCCGGACCATGAACGGCGAGGGGTTCGACACTTTCTCCTACTCCGATTACGTCGACGTCAGCACCGGTGGTGCCACGGAGCGCGTGCGCGGCAGCCTCGTGTCCGGGAGCTACTTCGACGTTTTGGGGATGCGGGCGGCCGCGGGCCGGTTAAGCAGCCGGGCTTCACCGCCGTGGCGGTCCTAGGAAGCGTTGCGGCATGAATGATCTCCGTTTGGCCTTTCGCCGGCTCTGCCGCTCCCCGCGCTTCGCGGTCGCGACCGCGCTCACGCTGGCGGTCGGCGTGGGCGGCGCGGCCGGCATCTTCGCGCTGGTGGATGCCGTGCTGCTCCGCCCGCTGCCGTATCCCGAGCCCGATCGGCTCGTGGCCATCACACACACCGCGCCGGGGCTCGGTCTGGCCGAAGCCGGCCATTCCTTTGGGACGTATCACCACTATCGCGACCAAGCCCAAGCGCTCCAGGACTTCGCGATCTACAGCGAAGGCGTGGTGGAACTGAGCGACGGCGGGGAGCCGGAACGCGTGCACGTCGCCTCGGTGACGCACAGCTTCTTCTCCACGCTCGGCGTCGCTCCGGCGCTGGGTCGGTCGTTCGTCCCGGGGGACGGGATGCCGGACACGCCGGAGGTCGTGATCCTCGGCCATGGCCTCTGGGTTCGCCGGTACGGCGCGGACCCCGGCATCGTGGGGCGAACCGTGGAGCTCAACCGAGCGGCCAGAGAGGTAGTGGGCGTCATGCCGCAGGGCTTCGGCTTTCCGCGGCCCGAGACCGAGGTCTGGGGCGCCAACGAGTTCGCGGCGCGCGCTGCGAACCTCGAGTTTCTCCAGCTCACGGGCATCGCGCGGCTTACACCGAGCGCGTCACCGGAATCGGCGGCACGAGAGCTCAACATGTTGATCCCTCGCCTGGCCGATGCATACGGAGACGTCACGCCCGCCACGTTGGCCGAGGCGCGCCTCGCCGCGCGCGTCGAACCGCTCCACGCGGCCATGCTTGGGGATCTTGCGGGCGTGCTCTGGCTGGTCCTCGCGGCCACGGCGCTCGTCCTGGCCATCGCGGCGGCGAACGTGGCCAACCTGTTTCTCGTACGCGCCGAGGAGCGCCGCCTGGAGATCGCGGTGCGCGCGGCACTCGGCGCCGGCAGCGCCGAACGGATTCGCACGTTCCTTGCAGAAGGCATCGTGCTCGGCGTCATCGCCGGCGTGCTCGCCGTGCCGCTCGCCGCGGCGCTGGTGCAAGGCGTCGTGGCGCTCGGTCCCACGGACCTTCCGAGGATGCATGAGGTCGGATTCGGAGCGCGACACGGCTTCGTCACGCTCGGCATCTCGCTCCTCCTCGGCCTCGTCCTGAGCGCAGTGCCCGCTCTGCGCGGAATGGTGCATGCAGGAGGAACGTCGAGCTTACGCGTCGATCAGCGCCTGGCGACCGGCCCCGCCCAACGCCGCGTGATGCAGTTGCTCACGGTGGGCGAGATCGCAGTGGGGTTCACGCTGCTCGCGGGAGCGGCGCTCTTGCTTCAGAGCTTCCAGCGGCTGCGCAACGTCGATCCCGGGTTCGACGCCGAAAGCGTGCTCACCATGGAGATCGCCCTGCCTGCCCGGCCTTATCGTGGGGAGGAGCGGACGTTCTGGCGTACGCTCGTCGAGCGAATCGAGGCGCTCCCCGGCGTCGATGCAGCCGGGGTCGCGGCGTTGTTGCCGCTCACCACTGGCGTGTCCTCGGAGGACTGGTTATCGGAGCCGGTTCTCGTCGAGCACGCATCTCCGTCCGTCGAAGCGCCGCCAATGGCGCCGTTTCTCAGTGTCACGCCCGGATACTTCGAGGCGCTGCGGATGACGGTTCTCGCAGGTGAGGCGCCGACCAGCTGGTCGGCAACCGGCCACGTCGCGGTCGTGAATTCCTCCTTCGCGCGCCGATTCCTCGGGGAGCGGAACCCCTTGGGGGCCCGCGTGCGGCCGGACGCGTGGAGGGAGGTGCCGTGGCATACGGTGACCGCCGTGGTGGCGGACGTGCGCGGCGACGGCCTCGCGGCCGACCCCGCTCCAGTCGTGTATGTCCCGGTCGCCGAGGGATTGGGGGAGCCGGCGTACCCGCCCCGCCACATGAGTCTCGCGATACGCACCAGCGTCCCGCCGCTCACGCTCGCGGGTGCGGTCCGCGCGGTCGTACACGACATAGACCCGAAGCTCCCGATCGCGGGCGTCCGGACCATGGAAGACATCGTGGCGCGCGCCACGGCGCCGGCGCGGTTCACCATGCTGGCGCTCACGCTCGCCGCGGTGGTCGCCCTGTTTCTCTCCGCGGTCGGGACGTACGGATTGGTCGCGTATGCCGTGAGCCGCCGGACGCATGAGATCGGCGTGCGGATCGCGCTAGGCGCGTCGGCGATGCATGTGCGCCGGCTCGTCTTGCGCCAGGGCGCGGTCCTGGCACTCGCCGGCGTCGCCGCCGGGCTCGGCGCAATGCTCGGCCTCGGCCAGGTTCTTCAAAGCCTGCTCTTCGAAATGCGGGCGTCGGACCCGGCGACGCTGACCGCAGCCTCGCTCTTTCTCATCGCGGTCGTGTTGCTGGCAGTCGATGTGCCGGCCCGCCGCGCGGCGCGGGTCGATCCGCTGGTGGCTTTGAGAACCGAATAGGTGTCAGGTGCCCGGTGTCCGGTGTCCGGGTTCTCCGACACCGAGCCCGGCATCCCGGACACCGGACACCTGAAACCGGACACCGGCTATGGACACGCTGCTCCAAGATCTCAGATACGCGCTCCGCCAGCTCCGCCAGCGACGGGGCTTCGCGGCCGTGGTCGTCCTGACCCTTGGCATCGGGATCGGCGCCAACACGGCGATCTTCAGCGTGATCCGTAGCGTGCTCCTGCGTCCGCTGCCGTACCGGGAGCCTGATCGGCTCGTGATGCTGTGGACCATGCTCCCGAACTTCGGGCGCGAGGTCTCCTCGCTGCCGGACTTCCGCGACTGGCGCGACCAGAACACGTCATTTCGCGACGTCGCGGCAAGCGTCAATGCATCGTTCGCCGTCACCGGCGAGGGTGAGCCGGAGCGCGTCCCGGCCGCCTACGTGACCGCCAACTTCTTCCCGACGCTGGGTGTCACGCCGCTCCGCGGACGCTCCCTTGCGCCGGAAGAAGAGATTGCCGACAGCCGCGTCGTGATTGTGAGCCACGGCTTCTGGCAGCAGCGCCTCGGCGGGCGTCCCAACGCCGTCGGCGGAACGCTCAGGCTGAACGGCATGCCCTACACCATCGTCGGCATCGCACCGCCGGGGTTCCGCTTCGGCTCGGACCGGGAGCTCTGGGTGCCGCTCAATACGGCGGACCAGAATGCCAACCGCCGCAGCGACTTTCTGACGGTCATCGCGCGCCTCGACCCGGGAGTCTCGGTTCAGCGGGCTGAGGCAGACCTTGCCGCGATCATGGTCCGGCTCGGCGCGCAGTACCCCAACACCAATCTCGGCGTCGAGGCCCAGGTGATTCCGCTGCACGAGCACATCGTCGGGGAGATCCGGCCGGCGCTGCTCGTCTTCATGGGAGCGGTGGGCCTCGTGCTGCTCATCGCGTGCGCCAACGTCGCCAATCTGATGCTGGCGCGGGCAGCCGTGCGCGAGCGGGAGATGGCCGTCCGGGCAGCCCTGGGTGCCGGGCGCGGGCGCCTGATCCGGCAGACCCTGACCGAAAGCGTGGTGCTCTCCCTGGCCGGCGCGGCCGTGGGTGTCGCGCTCGCCATCTGGGCGGTGGCGGTTCTGCGACAGGCCCAGCCCGGCAACCTCCCGCGCGTCCAGACGATCGCGGTTGATGGGTGGGCGCTGGCGGTCACGCTCACCGTCTCCCTCGCGATCGGCATCCTTTTCGGCCTGGCGCCTGCCCTCCGCCTCTCGGCTTCGACACTGGGGGGCGCGCTCGGCGGCGGCGCGCGCACCGTCGCCGGTGGCACGGGGCTGCGC
>JBOHSV010000505.1:0-3089 GCA_050921735.1 Gemmatimonadales bacterium
GACCTACTACACCCATATCGCTCAGACCCTGGCGTTCGGTCCCCAGATGACCCAGGACGACGGCGCGGACCTGGTGGGGTCGCTCCACATGATCGCGCTGAACCGCCTGGACGATCTCGCGCCGCCCGTCCGCCGGTGGGTGGAGACCCTGAGCTCGGCGGACCGCCAGGCGCTGGTGGCCCGCGTCACGGGCTCCACCGAAGAGACCACGACCGGCGTCATCCGGCTGAAAGCCATGGCGCGCGACGGCGTGCTCCAGTTCCCCGTCATCGCGGTCAACGACTCGGACACGAAGCACCTGTTCGACAACCGCTACGGGACCGGGCAGTCCACCCTCGACGGCCTGCTGCGGGCCACCAACCTGCTGATCGCCGGGAGCACCGTGGTGGTGGCGGGGTATGGCTGGTGCGGCCGGGGATTCGCCCTGCGGGCCCGGGGGGCGGGCGCCCACGTCGTGGTCACCGAGGTCGACCCGCTCAAGGCGCTGGAGGCCCGCATGGAGGGGTTCCAGGTGATGCCGCTGGCCGCCGCGGCGCCGGTGGGCGATGTGTTCGTGACCCTGACGGGGAACGTGCACGTGATCCGGCTGGAGCACATGCGGGCGATGAAAGACGGGGCCGTGCTCGCGAACGCGGGGCATTTCAACGTGGAACTTGCGCTGGACGATCTGGCCAAGGCGGCCGAGGGGCCGGTGCCGGTGCGCGAGTTCGTGGACGAGTGGCGCCTGGGGGATAAACGGCTGTTCGTGCTGGCGGAGGGGCGCCTGATCAACCTGGCGGCGGCCGAGGGGCACCCGGCCAGCGTCATGGACATGTCGTTCGCGAATCAGGCGCTCGCGGCGGAGTACGTCGTGAAGGAAGCGGGTCGGCTGGCGCGCGACGTCCATCGGATTCCGGGCGAGCTGGATCGGGAGATCGCGCGACTCAAACTCCAGGCGATGGGCACGGCGATCGACGTGCTGACGCCGGAGCAGCAGACGTATCTTGCCTCCTGGGAGATGGGCACGTAGCGTGCACTAATGGTGGAGGTCCGGGTGGCCCATCTCGGGCTCGACCGCACGACCAACACACCGGTCGTGATTCTCCAGGAACAGCAGGGCGAGCGGGTCCTGCCGATCTGGATCGGACCGGCCGAGGCGAGCGCGATCGCGATGGAGCTCGCCGGCGTGAAGTTCTCGCGGCCCCTGACGCACGACCTGCTCAAGCAGGTGATCGTCGGGCTGGGGGCGGACCTGCGGAAGGTCATCATCACGCAGGTCAAGGACAACACCTATTACGCCGAGCTGCACATCTATCGCGGCGACGCGGTGATCCAGATCGATGCCCGGCCGTCCGATTCCATCGCCGTGGCGCTGCGGCTCAAGGCGCCGATCTTCACAAGCGATAACCTGCTCGAGCTCACCTCCATCGAGACCACGGACGTCACGCCCGAGCCGGGCGCCGGGGGCACGGAGCCGCTCGACGCCGACTCGCTCAAGAACTACCTCCAGAACCTCGATCCGGAAGACTTCGGGAAGTTTACGCCGTAGCGGGCGCGCCGGGGCGGTCGCGGTCGCGCTCGGGATCGTCATCCCGACCCCGCTCGCCGCCCAGGCCGTCACCGTGATCGGCGAGCTCCGCCATGGCGGGGACGACCGCCCCCTCGCCCGCCGGTGGGCGGTGCTCCACGAGGTGCGTCAGGGGGGCGGCGCCCCGCTCGATTCGATGCGCACCGATGCCGCGGGGCGCTACCGTCTCACCGTGCCCCGGGTCGACACCGCCGCCATCTACTTCGTCAGCACGCTGCACCACGGCGTGGGCTACTTCTCCAGCGCCCTGCGCGTCGCCGGGCGCATCCGCGCCGAGGCCGACCCGATCGTGGTGTACGACACGGCCAGTGCCGGCGCGCGCCTCCAGCTCGCCCGTCGCTTCGTCACGGTCTCCCGGCCGGCCGAGCGCGGCCGCGAAGTCCTCGAACTACTGGAGATCACGAACCCCACGGATCGCACCCGCGTGGCGCCCGCGACCGGACGCCCGCTGTGGAGCATCGCGCTGCCGGCCGGCGTGACGCAGTGGCAGGCGGGTGAGGGCGATCTCTCCCCCGAGGCGATCCGACGCGTGGGCGACACGGTGGAGGTGTTCGCGCCCATCTGGCCCGGGGCGCCGCGCCAGCTCTCCTACCAGTACGTGCCGCCGCCGGGAGCGCCGCTGGTGATCCCGCTCGATCAGCCGATCGCGGAGCTCGATCTCTTGATCGAGGACACGGCGGCGGTGGTCACAGGCGCACGGCTCGACACGCTCGGCGTGTACGAGCTGGAGGGTCGACGCTTCGCCGCCTACCGCAGCGGGCCCCTGGAGCCGGGGGGCCAGGTGGCGATCGCGTTCCCCCGGACGCGGTTCCAGGCCGAGCGCGTCGTGCCCTACCTCGCGGGCGTCGCGGCGCTGGCGCTGGCGTGGGGACTGTGGGTCGCCCTGAAGCGGAAGCCCGCCTTGCGAGCCTGAAGCCGCGCCACTACACTAATCCCGTCGGACCAGCGAACGAGATTCACGGAAGCCGGTGCAAATCCGGCGCGGCCCCGCCACTGTAACGGGCAGCTGGTTTGGGCTCGAGCCACTGGGCAAACCGGGAAGGCCGAGCCGCTCCGCCCGAAGCCAGGAGACGTTCTCCGTTCGCGCCACCTCGAGATCCCTCGCGGGAGGGATGGTGGCGCTGCGCATCGGGCGCAGACGCTGACCCATCTCCGCTCCGCCGGGGGTGGGTCTTTTGCGATGCGCCGCTGGCCAAGGCACGCCCACCTCGCCGGTCTCCTGCTCGCCGCCGCGGCCTGCGGGCGGGCGGGTGACCGCCCGCCGCCCCCCCCGGGCGGCGTCACGGTCGTGGACGACGCCGGGCGCACGGTCACGCTCGCGGCGCCCGCGCGGCGGATCGTGTCGCTGCTCCCGTCGTTCACCGAGCTGCTGTTCGCGATGGGCGCGGGCGACCGCCTCGTGGGACGCAGCACGTGGTGCGATTTCCCGCCCGCCGCGCGCGACATCCCGAGCGTGGGCGACGGCCTCCCGCCCAACGTCGAAGCGGTCGCCGCCCGCCGGCCCGATCTCGTGGTCCTGTAC
>JBOHSV010000506.1:0-2242 GCA_050921735.1 Gemmatimonadales bacterium
GCACGCTGGTGCGCGTGACGTCGCCCGCCTTGCCGAGCCCCAGCAGGAGGATGCGCTGGGCGGGCCCGGCCGCCGGGTACAGCAGGCACGTCTCGTCCTTGTTCCCCTTGAAGTCGCCGCTCGCGAAGGCGCGCGTGAGCGCGCCTCCGGCGGCCCGGTCCAGGGCGGCGAGCGACGCGGGCAGGTCGCCCTGCGCCACCGCGATGGCGAGGAGCGGCGTCTCGGTCTCGGCCAGCGCCCGGGCCACGACGGCGGTCTTCATGCGAGGTGCTCGATAATGGCGTCCCCGAACGCCGACGTCGAGACCTCGGTGGCGCCGGGCATCTGGCGCGCCAGGTCGTAGGTCACCCGCTTGCCGCCGATGGCGCCTTCGATGCCGCGCACGATCGCCTGCGCCACGTCGGTCCAGCCGAGCTCCTCGAACAGCATGGCGCCCGACAGAATCAGGCTGCCGGGATTCACCTTGTCCTGACCCGCGTACTTCGGGGCGGTCCCGTGGGTCGCCTCGAACACCGCGTGGCCGTCGCCCATGTTGGCGCCCGGCGCCATCCCGAGCCCGCCCACCTGGGCGGCGCACGCGTCCGACAGGTAGTCACCGTTCAGGTTGGGCGTCGCGATCACCGAATACTCGGCGGGCCGCAGCAGCACCTGCTGGAACATGGCGTCCGCGATCCGGTCCTTGATGACCACCGTTCCCGTTCCACGTTGCACGTTGCCCGACTCTTGCTCAGTGACGGTACAGTCACCGAACTGCTCACGAGCGACCTCGTACCCCCAGTCGCGAAACGCGCCCTCGGTGAACTTCATGATGTTGCCCTTGTGCACCAGCGTCACCGAGGGGCGTCCCCGCTCCAGCGCGTACCGGATGGCTTTGGCCACGAGGCGCTGCGACCCGAACCGGGACATCGGCTTGATCCCGATGGCGCTGCGCTCGCGGATGGTCGCCCGGAGCTCGCGTTGGAGGAAGTCCCGCAGGCGATCCGCTTCGGCGCTTCCGGCTTCGTACTCGATGCCGGCGTACACGTCCTCGATGTTCTCGCGGAAGATGACGACGTCCAGCTTTTCGGGCTCTTTCACCGGCGCGGGGACGCCGCGGAACCAGCGGACCGGCCGGACACAGGCGTAGAGGTCGAGCAGCTGGCGCAGGGCGACGTTGAGGGACCGGATCCCACCGCCCACGGGCGTGGTCAGCGGCCCCTTGATCGCGACCCGATGCTCCCGGATGGCCGCGAGGGTCTCCTCCGGCAGCCAGCTCCCGGTGTCCCGGAAGGCCTTTTCGCCGGCCGGCACCTCGTGCCACGCGACGCGGCGCGTCCCGCCCGACGCGCGCTCCACCGCCGCGTCGAACACGCGGCGCGCGGCCCGCCAGATGTCCGGGCCGGTGCCGTCACCATCGATGAACGGGATTGCGGGCCGGGCGGGGACGACCCACCGGCCGTCCCGCCAGGCGATCCGGTCCGGTTCGGCCACGCCTCAGCCGCGCTTCCGCACGGGGCCCCAGGCCCGGTTCATCGGCCCGATGTACTCGGCCCGCGGCCGGATCAGCCGGTTATCGGCGTGCTGCTCGAGCACGTGCGCGCACCACCCGCTCACGCGGCTCACGGCGAAGATCGGTGTGTACAGGTCGAGCGGGATGCCCATGACGTAGTACATCGACGCGGAGTAGAAATCCACGTTGCAGTACAGCCCCTTCTCCCGCCGCACGACGTCTTCGATGATGCGCTGCATCGCGAACCAGTGACTCTGGCCGAACCGGCGGCCCAGCTGCTCGGACAGGCGGCGCAGATGCGAGGCCCGCGGGTCCTCGGTGCGATACACGCGGTGCCCGAAGCCCATGATCTTCTCCTTGCGGGCCAGCCGCTCCAGCACCCAGGCCTCGGCGCGGTCGGGCGTCTGGATGTCGAGCAGCATCTTCATGACTTCCGTGTTCGCGCCGCCGTGCAGGGGCCCCGCCAGCGCCGCGATCGCGCCGGTCACGGCGCCGTGCATGTCCGCCAGGGTGGCGGCGATCACGCGCGCCGCGAACGTCGAGGCGTTGAGCTCGTGGTCGGCGTGCAGGATCAGGGCCACGTCCAGCGCGCGCGCGGCCTCGGCGTCGGGCGCCGTGCCGGTCAGCTGGTAGAGGAAATTGGCCGCGTGCCCGAGGCCGCGCCGCGGCGCCAGCGGCTTCGCGCCCGAGCGCTGGCGATGGAACGTCGCCACGATGGTCGGCAGCTGCGCGATCAGCCGCGCCGCCTTGCGG
>JBOHSV010000507.1:0-1536 GCA_050921735.1 Gemmatimonadales bacterium
CAGCTCCTGGGCGGCGACATCGCCGGCCACGGCAACCAGCGGGCGATCGGCCAGCTCATGCACCTGCGGCTGCGCGTCGTCGACGAAGACGGCGCCCCCGTGGGCGGCAGCGTGGTCGAGATCTGGCAGGCGAACGCCGCCGGGCGCTACCTCCACCCGAACGACGACGACCACGCGCCGGTGGACGCGAACTTCCACGGCGCGGCGCGCCTCGTCACCGACGCGTCGGGGACCCTGGAGTTGCGCACCGTGAAGCCCGGCGCCTACCCGGTGCCGACCAAAGACGGCTGGTGGCGGCCGCCGCACATCCACTTCTCGATTTTCGGCAAGGTGTGGCTGCAGCGCCTGGTGACGCAGATGTACTTTCCGGGCGAGCCGCTGAACGCGCAGGACCGGATCCTCAACGCGGTGCCCGACGCCGGGGCGCGCGAGCGGCTGGTGGCGAGGCTCCTGCCGCCCGCGGGCGAGCCGGCGAACGCGCTCGTGTACGAGCACCGGATCGTGCTGCGCGGAAAGAAAGCCACCGCCACCCAGCCATGATTCCCACCGGCGAAGCCACCCTCGGCCCGTTCTTTCCGCCGCGCTATGTGGACGCGGGGGCGAACGACCTGACGCAGCTCGAGGGCCGCAAGGCGCAAGGCGAGGTCATCGAGATCGCCGGCGGCGTGCGCCAGGAAGACGGCACGGCGCTCTGCAACCTGGTGGTGGAGATCTGGCAGGCGGATGCGAACGGCATCTACCGCCATCCGGCCGACCCGCGCCATGCCGCAGCCGATCCGAACTTCCTCGGCTGGGGCCGCGCGGCGACCGACCCGGCGGGTCAGTATGCTTTTCGCACGGTACGCCCCGGGGCGCCCGCCGGACGCGCGCGGCACGTCAACCTCATGGTGATGTTCTCGGGCCTGATGCGCATCCTGAAGACCACGATGTTTTTTCCCGGCGACCCGGCGCACGACGCCGACCCGGTGCTCGCGGCCGTGGCCGCCGCGCGCCGGCCGCTCCTCATCGCCCGAGAAGAACAGCCCGGGCGCTACCGCTTCGAGCTGAAACTGCGCGGCGAGCATGAGACCCCGTTCTTCGACGACTGAGCGCGCGCCGACGATCCGCGAGCTGCTCTCGTACCGGCTGCACGTGGTCGCGAACCTGCTCTCGCGCGGCGCGGAGCTGCGCTACCGGCGCGAATTCGGCGTCAGCCTGTGGGCGTGGCGCACCATCGCGCTCCTCGGCGGCGCGCGCGAGGCGCTCTCGCTCAACGCGCTCGCGCGCGCCGCGGGCATCGACAAGAGCCAGATGAGCCGCGTGGTGGCGGGCCTCACGAAGCGCAAACTCGTATTGAGGGAGGCGGACGCCGCCGACGGCCGCGGCGTGCGCCTCACGCTCTCCGCCGCCGGGCGGCGGCTGTACGCGGGACTGATCCGCGCCGCGGCCGAGAGGAACGACGCCTTCCTCGATTGCCTGTCCGCGGGCGAGCGCGCCGCCTTCGACGGCGCGCTGGAAAAGCTCGCCGCGCGCGCCAGGGATTTCATCGGCCGCGAG
>JBOHSV010000508.1:0-5018 GCA_050921735.1 Gemmatimonadales bacterium
GGCTGGCGCCGGCACCCGAAGTGCGGCGCGTCGAGGACGCCCTGCGGCGCCGCCTGGGCACCGACGTCCGCGTCACCCTGCGTGCCAAAGGCAAGGGTCAGCTCCACATCGCGTTCTACTCGAACGACGACCTCGCCCGGCTCATGGAGCTCATTCTCGGCGCGCCGTTCGACGGATGAAGCAGCGGGGCGTCACCATCGTCGTCCACGTGGACGGCGAGCTCGACACCAAGCGCTACCGGCTGCCGCTGTGGGCGTTCGAGGTGGGGAAGTGGGCGGCGCTCCTCGGGCTGCTGGTGGTCGTCGGGTTCACGGCGTTCGCGGGACCGATCATGCGCAGCGCGGCGAGCGTCCCGTCGCTGCGACGCGAGATCGCCCGCCTCGAAGCCGACAACGCGCGGGTGCAGCAGCTGGCCGCGGCGTTGAATCGCGCGGAGAGCAACTACCAGTCGCTGCGCCAACTGTTGGGCGCGCGGGCGCCCGCCGCCGCCGATGCCCCCGCCGGGCCGGCCCTCATGAAGGCCGTCGCCGTGCGGGCCGCACCTCCGTCCACGCTCCGGCCGGCCGGCGCGGCGCCACGATACGACGCCGGGCCATCGGTCCCCGCCCACTGGCCGCTCAATCCCGGGGGGTACGTGACCCGCGGTACGGTCGGCCCGGGCGACGCCGGGGAATCGCACGCGGGTCTCGACATCGCCGTGCCCGTGGGCACGCCGGTCCGCGCGGCGGGCGGCGGCCGGGTGCGGGAAGCGGGCACCGACGCGGACTACGGGCTGTTCGTGCTCTTGCGGCATCCCGACGGGTATGAGACGATGTATGGACATGCCTCGCGCCTGCTGGTGCGCGAGGGCGACGACGTTCAGGCGGGGCAGGTGATCGCGCTCTCGGGCAGCTCCGGGCGCTCCACCGCGCCGCATCTCCATTTCGAAGTCCGCCGCGGCGGCCGCTCCGTCGATCCGCGCGCGCTGGTGAAGGAGGGGGGCTGAGATGGCAATCTTTGCCGAGAAAGGGCAGGGCGCGCCCGAGGCGGTGGCCGGGCTCTCGATCATCGGCGGCGGCATGAAGGTGGTGGGCGACATCACCGCCGAAGGCGTCGTCAAGATCGAGGGCACCGTGGTCGGGACCGTGCGCGCCGGCCGTCAGGTGCTGGTCGCCAAGGGCGGCCTGGTCGAGGGCGACGTGTTTTCGCGCGAAGCGATCATCGGGGGCGAGGTGCGCGGCGGTATCCAGGCGGAGGAGCGGGTCGAGATCCAGACGTCGAGCGTGGTGCACGGCGACATCGCGACCAAGCGGCTCTTCGTGCAGGAGGGCGGCGAGATCAATGGCGTCGTCCGCATGGGCGACGATGCGACCCTGGAGCGCGAAGCGGAGCGCCGGCGCTCCGGCGGTGCGCCACGCCTGGCCGGCACGACGTACTGAGCAGACGGTCGGCAGATATCCACACGCCCCGCAGGCGGGCGATGTGGAAAATCTATTTCAATGTACGACAAGCGGTTGCCGGGCAGACCCGTGTGGGAATCTCGAATGCCGTCGGTATAGTGTCTTTATAATGTCGTATAAGTGACTCGATACTGTTCGTGACAGAGCTCGACCGCCTCGTCACCTACCTCGACGACTACCTGGACGTGGCCCGTGTGCGCGACGCCCCCCAGGCGCTGAACGGCCTGCAGGTCGCGAACGGGGGGACGGTCACGCGCCTCGCAGCCGCGGTCGACCTGTGTCAGACGACTGTCGAGCTCGCCGCGCGCGATCGTGCGGATCTCCTGCTGGTGCATCACGGGCTGTTCTGGGGTGGTCTCCGACCGCTCGCCGGGCCGGCCTACCGCCGGGTTGCCGGCCTCCTGCGCCACAACATCGCGCTGTACGCCGCTCACCTGCCGCTCGACCGGCACCCGGAGGTAGGCAACAACCCACTCCTGGCGCGCCGGCTGGGCGTCACGATTGGCGGTGAGTTCGGCGAGACCGACGGGCAGATGATCGGCGTGTGGGGTGAGGTGGACGTGGCGCGCGAGGCCTTCTCCGGCCGGCTGGCCGAGGTCCTCGGCGCACCCCCGCGCCTGCTGCCGTTCGGGCCGGACCGGGTGCGGCGCGTCGGCATCGTCACCGGGGGCGCGGGGTCGATGATCGACCAGGCCGCGCGGGCCGGGCTCGACACCTTCGTCACCGGCGAAGGAGCCCATCACACGTACTTCGACGCCGAAGAGCTGGGTCTCAACGTGTATTACGGGGGCCATTACCTCACGGAGACCTTCGGCGTCCGCGCGCTGGCCGAGCACGTGGCCGCGACGTTCTCGCTGCCCTGGAGTTTTCTGGACCACCCGACGGGGCTGTGAGCGCGCCCGGTGGGCTCCGGGGCGCCGTTCCGCAGTCACCCCGCCCAGGCCGCGTCCTCCTGATCCTTTCTCTGGCCGAGCTGTTCGCGATGACCCCATGGTTCAGCGCCTCCGCCGTGGCGCCCGCGCTCGCGCGCGCGTGGGCGCTCACGCCGGCCGGAACCGCGTGGCTGACGATCTCCGTGCAGGTGGGCTTCGTGGTCGGCGCGCTGGTCAGCGCGATCCTGACGCTCGCCGATCGCTGGTCGGCCCGCCGCCTGGTGGCGGGCTCGGCGTTGCTCGCGGGCGTCGCGACGGCCGGTGTCGCGCTCAGCCCCGGTCCGGACGCCGGCATCGCACTGCGCCTCCTCACAGGCGCGGCGCTCGCGGGCGTCTACCCGCCGGCCATGAAGATCGCGGCCGGCTGGTTCGGGGAGGGCAGGGGACAGGCGATCGGGATTCTGGTCGGCGCGCTCACGCTCGGCTCGGCGGCGCCGCACCTCGTCCGCTGGGCCGTGCCCGGCGAGTGGTGGCGGCCGGTGCTGCTCATCGCCGCGGCGGCGGCCTGGGCCGGGGGCCTGCTGGTCCTGCTGGTGCCGCACGACGGTCCTCATGCCGCGCCGTCGCCGCGCTTCAGCTGGTCCGCGGTCCCGCGGATCCTGCGCGACCGCGCCGTCGTGCTCGCCAACGCCGGCTACCTGGGCCACATGTGGGAGCTGTACGCCATGTGGACATGGGTGGTCGTGTTGGTCGCGGAGAGCGAGCGCGTCCGGCGCGCGACGGGCGATGGCGACCTCACCGGGCTCGCCGCTCTGATCACGTTCGGCGTCGTGGGGAGTGGGGCCGTGGGATGCTGGCTCGGTGGGAAGTACGCGGATCGCTTCGGGCGGACCCTCGTCACCACCACCGCGATGGTGGTCTCGGGAAGTTGTGCGCTCCTGGTGGGCCTGCTCTTCGCGCAGCCGCTGTGGGCGCTGGTCCCGCTGTTGCTCCTGTGGGGTGTGACGGTGGTGGCCGACTCGGCGCAGTTCTCCGCGGCGGTCACCGAGTTGGCGCCGCGCGAGTACGTCGGCACCGCACTCACGCTGCAAACGAGCCTCGGCTTCCTGCTGACCTGCGGGACCATCTACCTGCTGCCGCTGGTGGCGGAAGCGCTGGGGTGGCGGTGGGCGATGGCGGCGTTGGCGCCCGGACCCGCGCTGGGGGTGTGGGCGATGCTCGCCCTCAGGCGGCGGCCCGAAGCCGCGCGCCTGGCCGGCGGGCGGGGCTAGCGCGTGAGCAGCGTCCCTACGGGACCAGGAAGAGCCCGGCGGTTCCGCCGTAATCGTCCGCCGCGGGCGTCGTCCCGGCGGGCACGATCCAGGGCCCGCCGTCCAGCCGCACGTTGATGCGGTGCGGGCCGGGTGGGATGTGCCACCGCCCTTCCCAGCGCCCGGCGGCGGCGCGTTGCAGCGGGAGCGGCTGCCAGTCGGTGAAGTCGCCCGCGATTTCCACCGATGTCGCGGCGGGCGCGTGGACGATCAGGCGCACGGCGCCTCTTACGTCAGGACGCAGCTCGAGCCGCGCCGCGGCAGACCCGTCGGCGGTCGGGTTCGAGCCCGCCACGGCGACCATGGCGGGACCGCGGGCGGGCGCGTAGCGGCCTGGCGAGCGGGTCCGCAGTCGCACGCCCGCGGAGACGTATCTGCCGGAGATGGTGCCCCGCGTGGGGTCGGTGGGGTAGCGGCCGCCGCCGATGACGAGCGCGGCGTCGCCCCCCAGAGCAACGGCGACGGTCGCCTCCGCGTACACGCCGCGGCCGCCGCCCCGGCTCCACACGCGCGCGCCGAGCACGCCGTCGAGCTCGAGTCGGCCGGGGTGCGCGCGGGCGGTGCCCTGAAGGTCCGCGTAGGTGGTATCGCCCACGCGCACGTAGGTCGCGGCCAGCGTCAGCGCCGGGCCGTAGCGCCGGGTCCAGAGCCCGGCGCCGAGCATCGCGACGGGCCGCGGTGCGTCGCCGAACGAGGTTCCGCCCCCGCTCGCGTCGAGCCACACCGTGCCACGCTCGACGGCGAAGTGGAAGCGCGCGCCGCCGATGGCGTGCCAGAAGCTGGGATAGCTCACGTACCGGCTGCCACCCGTGGCGGCCCACAGCTCGGGCCGGGTTGGGCCGAGACGTGGAGCGAAGTACGATCCGGCCAGGGCCGCCTGCCAGGTCGACCGGCCGCTTTCGAACAGGAGATAACTGCCCCGCCCGCTCAAGGCGGCGCTCCTGCCCTGCACCGCCACCGCGGCGCCAAGGGAAGCCGCGCCCGAGGGCAGGAATTCGTCGTAGTGAACTCGCGAGACGGCGGCTTCGAGGGTGCGGGTGACCTGTGCGGAGAGCGTGGGCGCGACCGCGAGGGGCCACGCCGCTGAGATGAGCACGGCCCGGCCCGTGCGGCCGGGCGTCACCGTCCGGGCCGGATCATGGTCTCCGGGGCGTCGGGCGAGGGACGCCCCCGGAGGTCGTGGACTCGAACGCCCTCGCATCGCCGAGTCGATACGCTGCGGCCGTCGCCGGCACGATGCCCAGGGCGATGTCGTGCTCGACGGAGCGCCGAAACTCGATGAGCGCATCGTCGGCCGCTCCGGCCATGGCCAGGACGGCGACGGCGGCGGTATCGGGCGGGACGCCCCGCGCGACGAGGTCCGCGAGCACCGCCAGCGGGACGGTCAAGGACCGGGG
>JBOHSV010000509.1:0-5327 GCA_050921735.1 Gemmatimonadales bacterium
ACACGGGCTCGGGTGCCCCGGGGCGCCGCCCCGGGGTCACCCCGCCCGGTCCCGACACTGCGGCCGTGATGCCCGAGCCCGGGCGGGTTCAGCCCACGCGCCAGACGCCACTCTATCGCGCGCCCGACGGGCCCGCGGCGGGCGCGCTGGTACCCGACACGCCGCTGCGCGTGCTGGGTCGCTCGGGCGAGTGGACCCGGGTGCAGGTGGAGGGGTGGGTGAAGACGGCCGATCTCGAGACCGCGCCGCCCGGCGTGCTGGTGGGCGTCAGCGCGGCCGAGCTGCGCGCCGACCCCGCGCGCTACGAGGGCAAGGTGCTGCGCTGGACGCTGCAGTACATCTCGACCCAGGTGGCCGACGGGCTGCGCCCCGACATTCCGTCGGGCATGACCTACCTGCTGGCGCGCGGCCCGCTTCCAGAGCGCGGCTTCGTGTACGTCACGGTCACCGAGGGCCGGAAGTCCCAGGTCGAGACGCTGACCCCGCTGGCGACCATCCAGGTCTCTGCGCGGGTGCGCGAGGGCCGCAGCCGGTTCATCGGCCATCCCGTAGTGGACCTGCTGACGTTGGAGGTCGTCCCATGAACGAGCTCCTGGCGGAGCGCGTGCGGCGGCGGCTCGAGGCCCTGCCGGACGAGCGGGCGTACCAAGTTCTGGACTACATCGAGTTTCTGGAGTCGAAGTACGCGGAGCGGGCGGCGGGCGCGCCCGCGTTCCAGAAGGCGGCGGAGAAGCTGGAGGACACGTTGCGGGCCGGCCGCGTGCCGGTGACCGTGATCCGGGGGACGATGGATGCCGTCGCCAAGGCCGGCCGTTTTCTGGAAGGCCTGGCGGCCGCGGGGCGGGCGGCGGTGGACCAGCCGCCCGTTGAGGAAGAAAAGCGCCCCGAGTAACTTCCTCCATGGCAACCTACCGTCCCGGCGTCGCCCTCACGTTCGACGACGTGCTCCTCGTGCCGCGGCACTCTTCCGTGCATCCGCGGCACGTCGGCGTTCAGAGCCGGTTCAGCCGCGGCATCGAGCTGAACATCCCGCTGGTCTCGGCCGCCATGGATACGGTGACCGAGGCGGAGATGGCGATCGCGATCGCGCGCGAAGGCGGGCTCGGCGTGATCCACAAGAACATGCCGATCGACCGACAGGCCAGCGAGGTGGACCGCGTGAAGCGGAGCGAATCGGGGATGATCCTGAACCCGATCACCTTGGGACCGGACCGGCCGGTGCGCGAAGCGACGCAGCTCATGACGCGCTTCCGCATCTCGGGCGTGCCGATCGTGGACTCGGCGGGCAAGCTGGTCGGCATCATCACCAACCGCGACCTGCAGTTCGAGCGCAGTCTCGACCGGCCCATCCGCGACGCGATGACCAAGGACAAGCTGGTCACGGCCCCGGTGGGCACCACGCTGGACGAGGCGGAGCGGATTCTCGCCTCTCACCGGATCGAGAAGCTCCCCGTGGTGGATCAGGGCGGGGTGCTCCGCGGCCTGATCACCATCAAGGACATCTTCAAGCGGCGCCAGCATCCCCACGCCAACAAGGACCGGCACGGGCGGCTGCGCGTGGCGGCCGCGGTAGGCGCGACCGCCGATGCCAAGGCGCGCACCAAGGCCCTACTCGACGCCGGCTGCGACGCCATCGTCGTAGACTCCGCGCACGGGCACTCCCAGGGCGTGCTCGACACCGTGGCCACGCTGCGCGACGCGTTCCCCGACGCGGAGCTGGTGGCGGGCAACGTGGCCTCGGAAGACGGGGCACGCGCGCTGGTGGAGCGCGGGGCGGACGCCGTCAAGGTGGGGGTGGGACCCGGCTCGATCTGCACGACCCGCGTCGTGACGGGCGTCGGCGTGCCGCAGATCACGGCGATCGAGGACGCCGTGGAGGGTGCGGGCGACGTCCCCGTGATCGCGGATGGCGGGATCAAGTATTCCGGCGACATCGTGAAGGCGCTGGCCGCGGGGGCCGCGTGCGTGATGATGGGGTCGCTCCTGGCCGGCACCGAGGAGAGTCCCGGAGAGTCGTTCCTGCTCGAGGGACGGCGCTTCAAGGTGATCCGAGGCATGGGGAGCCTGTCCGCCATGGATGAGGGCTCGGGGGACCGCTACTTCCAGGAAGGCGAGATCTCCCTGGCCAAGCTCGTGCCCGAGGGCATCGAGGGGCGCGTGCCCTACAAGGGGCCCGTGGCCGACGTGCTGTTCCAGATGGTCGGCGGGCTGCGCAGCGGCATGGGCTACTGCGGCGTCACCGACATCCCGGGCCTCCAGGCGGAGACCGAGTTCATCCAGGTGACGGGCGCGGGCCTGCGCGAGTCGCACCCGCACGACGTGGTGATCACCCGGGAGGCGCCGAACTACTCCGTGTAGCTACGATTTCTTCGCTCTCCGCTCCTCGACGTACCGCCGGTGCGCTTCGGCGTTCTCCTTCCACGGCCGGCGGCTGAAATAGCTGTCGGTCATCTCTTTCACCTTCCCCGACAACAGGACCAGGGCGATGAGATTCGGCAGGATCACGATGCCGAGCGCCACGTCCCCCAGCGTCCAGATGACGTTGAGCGTGACCACGGCGCCGAAGAAGTGCATCGCCACGAACGCCGCCTTGTACGGCACGATCGCCCGCGGTCCGAACAGGTAATTGGCGCAGCGGTCGCCGTAGTAGCTCCACGAGATGGCCGTGGAGACGGCGAACAGCAGGATGCTCACCACGACGATGAACCTGCCCCACGCGCCGGGGAGGCCGCGCGAGAAGCCCATCATCGTGAGCGGGCCGGCGCTCTCGGCCGCCGGCCCGTAGAGCGCGCCGTAGGTCATCCCGTCGTCACCGATGGCGGCGCCCTGTCCCGGCACCAGACGGCCGGTGAAGGGCTGCGTCTGGGCCGGGTCGGTGAAGAAGCTGTCCACCGGGGCCTCGTGCCAGGAGTAGCGCACGGCACCGGGTCCCGTGGCCGTCGGCACGCCCTGCTCGATGCGGATCTCGAGCGGTGCCGGGGCGGCCGAGACCCGTCCCTCGGCGTCCTGCTGGACGTAGGCGTAGTCGCCGCGGCCCGAGAACGTGAGCTGGGTGGCGATGCGGTCGTTCCACACGTCGGTGACGACGAGCACGAGCCCCGTCATGGTGCAGATGACGATGGTGTCGATGAACGGCTCGAGCAGGGCCACGACGCCTTCGGAGACGGGCTCGTCGGTTTTCGCGGCCGCGTGGGCGATGGGGGCCGAGCCCTGGCCCGCTTCGTTGGAGAACAGGCCGCGGCGCACGCCCCACATCATGGTGACGAGGAACGCGCCGATGCCGGTCCCGGCGACGCCGGCCGACGGCGTGAACGCCTCGCTGAAGATCAGTCCGAACGTCGGCAGCACGCGGTCGTAATTGGCGATGATGATGTACAGCGCGCCCAACACGTAGATCGCGGCCATCAGCGGCGCGAGGATGCTCGTGACCCGTCCGATGCGCGTGATCCCGCCCAGGATGACCGAGGCCACGAGCGCCGAGGTGGCGAGCCCCGTGATCCAGCCGGGGACGCCGAAGGTCGTGTGCATGGTGTCGGCCACGGTGTTGGCCTGCACCGCGTTGCCGGTAAGGAAGGCGGTGAAGCCGAGCATGACGGCGAAGAAGACGGCCAGGGGTTTCCACCCGGGCCCGAGGCCGCGCTCGATGTAGTACATGGGGCCGCCCGAGACGGTGCCGAGCCGACCGCCGGCGCCGGCCTCGACGGCGCGGTAGTGCTGAGCGAGGGTGACCTCGGCGTATTTCGTGGCCATGCCGAGGAACGCGGTGACCCACATCCAGAACAGCGCGCCGGGCCCGCCCCAGTGGATGGCGATCGCGACGCCCGCGATGTTGCCGATCCCCACGGTGGCGGAAAGCGCGGTGGTGAGCGCCTGGTAGTGCGGGACATCGCCGGGCTCGTTGGGGTCGTCGTATTTGCCGGAGGTCACGGCGAAGCCGTGCCCCAGGTGGCGGAGCTGGACGAAGCGGAGCCGCAGCGTCAGGAAGATGCCCGTACCGAGCAGGGCCAGGACGACGAACGGAATGATCTCGTTGCGGATGGGGATGCCCAGGTTCCAGACCCAGCCGTTGAGGGTGTTGACGACGCGTTCGAACAGGTCCATGGCGCTCCAGGCGCGGTTGCGGGACGCCTGATGATGCGGGCGGCGGGCACAACGGGCAACCCCCGGCTATGTTGTATTCATGTCCGCTCACATCGAAATCCCGGAATTGCGCGTCGTCGCCGCCCGCCGCGTGGGGCACGCGTTCAAGCCCGGAACGCGGGCGGTGCTCACTACGCACGTGAACGCCGACGGCGACGGGGTGGGCAGCGAGGTGGCGCTATGGCACCTACTCGCGGCGCGCGGGGTGACGGCGGGCATCGCGAATCCCACGGGGATTCCCGACCGCTTCGGGTTTCTGGTGCCCGACGGGGCGGATCGCAGCCGGCAGGCGTCGAAGGAAGTGGAGCGGGCGGACGCGGTCGTGGTGGTGGACATCTCGGACCTGGGGCGGCTGGGGGACCTGGGGCCCGCGGTGAAGAAGCACGGCGCGCCGGTGGTGTGCATCGACCATCACGTGAGCCCGGGCACGCTGCCCGAGGGGCCGCGGCTGGTGGCGCCGGACGCGTCGGCGACGGCCGAGCTGGTGTACGACCTGGCGACGGCGTTGGGGTGGGAGATCACGCCGGCGGTGGCGCGGGCGTTGTACGTGGGGATCCTCACGGACACCGGCGCGTTCCGGTTCTCGAACACGACGCCGCGCGTGTTGCGGGTGGCGGCCGAGCTGCTGGAGCGCGGGGTGCACGCGGAGGAGATCTACGAGCGGATGTACGCCAGCGCGCCGGAGGGGCGGGTGCGGCTGACGGCGGAGGTATTGGACACGCTGGTGGTGGAACCGGACGTGGGGCTGGCGTGGGTGACGGTGCCGCCGGACGCGCTGGAGCGGCACGGTGCGACGGCGGACGATCTCGACGGGATCGTGGAGTTTCCGCGGTCGATCGCGGGGGTGCGGCTGGCGCTGCTGTTCCGGCAGCTGGCGAGCGGTCGGGTGAAGGTGTCGTTCCGGTCGATGGGGGAGGTGGACGTGGCGGATTTCGCGCACCGGTTCGGGGGCGGGGGGCACCGGCGGGCGGCGGGGGCGTCGTTCGAGGGGAGCTTGGGGGAGGTGCAAGAGCGGGTGCTGGCGGCGGCGCGGGAGTATCTGGCGGGGGTGGGGGCGGGGGTGGGTCACGGCCAGGCAGTGGGATAATCCCGGGACTCTCATTTTATGCAGCGGGGCTCGCAGTGTTGGCGCGGGTGGGTGGTGCGGCAGCTTGCAGAAGGTGTTGGTGCGTGTCGTGTTGACTCCG
>JBOHSV010000510.1:0-3300 GCA_050921735.1 Gemmatimonadales bacterium
AGGTTTCGATGCCCAGGATGACGTCAGCCACGCCGCGGCCGCCGCTGCAGGGCCACCGAGTCCGGCACGGCGCGGGCGCTCACGCCCGGCGGCGCCACGACCGTGAGGCGGGCGTACACGCCGGGCGCCGCGCGGCCGCTGAGGTGGGCCACCACCCGGAGGCTGTCCCGCGTGAGGCGCGCCATGATGTTTTCGGGCCCGCGGACCGCCACGGAGACCCGCGCCGGCACGACGACGAAGTTCGTGAGCGCGCCGGCGCCGGTTTCCACGGGGACTCCCGCGAAGGAGCGCTCGACCATGGCGCCGACGCTGCCGGAGATTTCCACCTCTTTCGGGATCACGCGGGCGATCCCGAGCACCGACGTGTCCACGGGCACGTGGCGGACGAACGGCCCGGTCACGCCCGAGATCTGCACCGGCACGGTGGTCACCGAGTCGATGCGCGCCAGCAGATCGTCCGGGCCCACCAGCCGGGCGATCGCGGGCGTCAGCGACAACCCGCCCTGGAGCACGTATCCCGACTCCGCCTGCACGAAGACGCGCGGGACGATCGGCACTTCTTTGCGCGAGACGGCGTCGAGCAGCAGCTCGATCTCGCGCGGCACGATGTCGTCCACCCGTACGTCCACGCCCTTGGGGAGCTGGACGTCGTTCGGCTGGAGCCGCACGGTCCACACCGCGCCCGCCATCGTGTCGGGGACGGCGCGCTTGATCACCGGGGGGAATGCCCGGAGCTTGATCAGCTCGCTCCCCCGCCCGCTGATCTGGACCGCCACCGTGGGAAGCTTCGACGTGAGGGTCCGGCCCGGCGGCAGATCCACGCCGAGCTTCAGCTGGAACAGCTGGCTCGTGGGTTGCTGCGCGGCCACGGCGACGTACAGCATGAGCGACAGGAACAGCGCGACCAGCTTGATCGGCCAGTTGCGCGTGACCAGCAGCGTCAGCTTACCGGGCATCGAGCAGTCGCTGGATCAGCGTTTCGCTGACCGGGCTGTCCCACCGCCTCGCTCCGATCTCTTTCTTGACGATGATGCCGTTGCGGTCGATCACGAAGCTCTCCGGCACCCCGGCCGTCTGGTAGATGCGCTGGATCTCGGCGGTGCGGTCGTGGAGCACGTCGAACGTCAGGCCCATGTCCCGCACGAAGCTCTCGACGACCTGCTCGTCGTCCGTGTCCACGCTGACGGCCACGACCCGGAAATCGGTGCCCGCGAACCGGTCGTGCAGTCGCTGCATGGACGGCATTTCGACCCGGCAGGGGGGGCACCACGTGGCCCACACGTTGAGCAGCACCACCTGGCCGCGGTAGGTCTCGAGCGTCACCGTGCTGTCCGTGGCGATGTTGCGTGCCGTGAACGCCGGCGCGGCCGAGCCCGGCTCGACCAGCACGAGGTGCGGGCGCAGCCGGGCCGCCAGGGCCAGGCCCGCCACCAGCGCCAGCGCGATCCCGCCCGCGGCGACCCACTGACCACGGCTGTTGGTCATACCGTCACCATACACCGGCGGCGCAATTCGCGCACCTCCCGCCCCGGGTCCGCGGCGGCGAAGATCGCGTTCCCCGCCACGAACGTGTCCGCGCCGGCCGCGTGCGCCCGGCCGATCGTCTCGACCGTGATGCCCCCGTCCACCTCGAGGAAGCTCGGTGCGCCGTGCGCCGTGAGCAGGGCGCGGGCCCGCCGGATCTTCTCGGTGGACGCCGGGAGGTACGCCTGCCCCCCGAACCCCGGATTCACCGTCATGATCAGCAGCAGGTCCAGATCGCCGACCACTTCTTCGGCCAGGGCGAGCGGGGAGCCGGGGTTCAACGCGAGCCCGGCCAGCATGCCGCGCTCCCGGACCGCCGCGAGCTGGCGCTGTACGTGGAGCGTGGCCTCCGGGTGGAACGACAGCACCGAGGCGCCCGCGTCGGCCATCGGCGCGATGTAGCGCTCGGGCTCCACCACCATCAGGTGGACGTCGATCGGCTTGTCGGTGAGCGTCCGCAGCGCGGCCACGATGTTCGCACCGAAGGTGAGGTTGGGAACGAATCGCCCGTCCATGACGTCCACGTGGAGCCAGTCGGCGCCGCCGGCCAGCGCCTGGCTCACCTGCTCGGCCAGACGCGTGAGATCGGCGCTGAGCACGCTGGGCGCGATGCGAATGTCCCCCCCGTTCCGGTCGGCCATTACGGGCTCCGGGCCACGACCACGTCCACCACCGTTCCGGACGCGGCGAGCGTGCGCGCGGCGGGGCGCTGCGCCACTACCGTCCCCACCGGTGCGTCCGCGGTGCGCTGCCGCGTCACGGTACCCAGGCGTAGTCCCTCGAGCTCGAGGCGCGTGCGCGCGTCCGCTTGCGTCAGCCCCAGCAGGTCGGGCACGGTGATGGTCGGCGCGCCCCGGCTCACGACCAGCGTGACGCCCGCTCCGGGCGCCAGCACGCTCCCGACGGCGGGGCGCGTGTGCATCACCACGCCTCGCGGCAACGGCGCCTGCAGGGACTCCACCTGACTCACGGCGAGCCCGGCGGCGTCGATCAGCCGCTGCGCCAGCGGGCCGTCGAGCCCCACGACGTCCGGTACGGGAATCTTGGGCGGCCCGGCGCTCGTGACCAGGGTTACCCGCGTGTTTTCCGACGCGATGACGCCGGGCGGCGGATCCTGCCAGGTCACCGTCCCCTGTGGCGCCGTGGGGTGCGGCTCCGTCCCGCCATCCGCCGGCAGCATGGCCGAGTTCTGCAACAAGCTCTGCGCCTCCGCCTGGGTCAGTCCGATGAGGCGCGGCACCGCCTCGTGTCCCGGCAGGATCGGCGCCGGGAACAACACCAGGTAGGCCACCAGGTAGCCGAGCAGCAGGGCGCTCAGGGCCGCGAGCCCCCAACGCCCCAGCTGCCGGCGGGCGGCGTCCGACAGGCTCCACTCCCCGAGCGGCGGCAGATGGCGGCGGATGCGCATCACCGTGCCCGCACGAGGCGGGCCGCGTAGGCGCCGTCCATGCCGTGCCGCTGGGGGAGGGTGCGGAAGTCGCCGTCGGCCGTGAGCAGATCGGGCGGCGCCGCGCCGGGGACCGGATCGCGCACGAACCCCGGGTGGCGTGCCAGGAAATCGTTCACGATGGCTTCGTTTTCCTCCGCTTCCAGCGAGCAGGTGGCGTACACGATCCATCCGTTCGGCCGCACGCACCCGCCGGCGGCGTCGAGCAGCCGTCGCTGCCGTGCGGCCGCCCGCGCGATCGCGGATGGGTGCAGCCGCCAGCGGGCATCGGGGTGCCGCGCCATGGTGCCCGTCGCCGTGCACGGCGCATCGACCACCACGGCGTCCAC